>NZ_JBHUSF010000349.1:0-9227 GCF_042673295.1 Rhodococcus sp. NPDC057014 | reverse complement strand
GAAGGATGCCCATCGTGTATGCACGCTCTTCCACCTTTGACGCGCACCCGTCGTTCATCGACGAGGGGATCAAGCACGTGCGCGACACCGTGATGCCCGCGCTCGCCGACATCGCAGGATCCGCCGGAATGTCCTTGCTGGTCGATCGCGGCTCCGGCCGATGCATCGCCACCAGCTCCTGGACGGACGACGAGGCTCTGCGCGCGAGCGAGGCGCCGGTTCGACAGCTGCGTGACCGCATGGCCGAGGTTTTCCACGCCACCGCGACCGTGGCGCGGTGGGACATCGCGGCCCTGCACCGTGACCACCGGTCACGTCATGGCGCCTGGGTGCGGGTCGCGTGGCTTCACGTCGAACCGGGCCATCTGGACCGTGTGATCGACGTGTACAAGATGTCGTCGCTGCCCGCGATGCACGGCCTCGAGGGATTCTGCAGCGCGAGTCTGCTCGTCGATCCGGCCGCCGGTCGTGTGGTGTCGTCGATGACCTTCGACAAGGCCCCCACGGAGGGCGGCACCGGTGAAGTCGCCGAGAGCATCGGAACGGCGGAGATCCGTGAGTCCGGCGCCCGGCTCCTGGAGGTCGGGGAGTTCGAATTGGCCATCGCGCATCTGCACGTACCCGAGATGGCGTGATGCCACAGTCCTGCAGCGTGGGACGGTCACATGGTGAGGACCATGCGATAGCGTGCCCGCCCTTCCTCCATCGCGGCGTAGGCCTCCGCGGCTTCGCTCAGGGGCCGCTCCTCGATCCGTGCCCGCACGCCGGACAGCACCGCGAATTGCATCGTCTCCTCGACATCGCGGGCGGTGCCGGAGGGGTGACCGGTGACGTTGACCCCGGGTGTGATCAGCTGCAGGGGACTGATCGGCAGCGGGTCGGGCGTGACACCGACGACGGTGAGTTCACCGAGCGGAAGCAGCCCGCCGACCACGGCACCCATCGCCTTCGAGTTCGCCGCGGTCCCCAGAACGACGGACACGCCACCGAGTGCACGTAGTGCTTCGCTGACGTCGCCGGCGGTGGAGTCGATGTAGTGATGGGCGCCCAGCCGGCGAGCGTCGTCGGCTTTGTCGGCGCCACGAGCGATGGCAATCGTCTCGAATCCCATCGCCCGGGCGAACTGCACCCCGAGGTGGCCGAGCCCGCCGATGCCCAGGATGGCGACGCGGTCGCCCGGAACTGCTCGTGTCTTCCGCAGCGCGTCGAACGTGGTGACTCCGGCGCAGCCCAGGGGCGCGGCCTCGGTGAAGGACAGTTCGCTCGGAATCCGGGCGAGCGCGTTGGCGGGAACCGTCACGGATTCGGCGTATCCGCCGGGGTACTGCCAGCTCGGCACCTGCAATTTCTCGCAATAGATGAAGGTGCCCTTGCGGCACGGAATGCACTGGTTGCAGTGCCCGCCGAACCAGCCCACCCCGACGCGGTCGCCGACGGCGTAGTTGTCGATGCCTGCGCCGAGTTCGGCTATGGTTCCGGCGATTTCGTGTCCCAGTGTCAGTGGCCACGACATCTCGGGGAACGCGCCGCCGACGAACGCGTGGTCGGTGCCGCACACGCCGCACGCGGAGACGGCGATGCGGACGTGGTCGCGCGGTGGCGATTCCGTTTCGACGTCGACGAGTGTCAGCGGCTCGCCGGGGGCCTGGACGTGAACTGCCCGATGGGTTGGCATCTGCATCATTCCTGTCTGTCGTCGTGAGCGATCGAGACCCACGTTTCAGTCAAGACCCTCGGCGGAGCTCCTGACAAGGGTCGACGAAAGTCCTCCGGTCACGTCTCGCCCGCCCGGTATTGACACCGGGGGTGCCGGAGGTCACAATTCACAAAGTTGACATGACTGTCACGTCATACTTTGGTCGATTGCCCGAGGAGGCAGGATGACGACGTCCATATCCGACATGCAAGAGCTGGGCCGGCGGTTGAGCAACTGGGGTCGTTGGGGTGCCGACGACGAGCGGGGAACCACGAATCTCATCACGCCCGAGCGAGTGGCGGCCGCCGCTGCGCTGATTCGGACCGGCACGATCTTCGAACTGGGCATTCCGCTCGACGGGGACGGGCCCCAGCCGGGTGGCAATCGGATCAACCCGATCAGGCTGATGGCCGAGAACGGGCAGGAGCAGGTACTTCCCGGCGGCTTCAAATGGGCCGACGACTACGTCTTCATGCCGCTGCAGGCGGGCTCGCAGTACGACTCCCTGTCCCACGTGCACTACGACGATCATCTCTACAACGGTCATCCCGGTTCGGGGGTCACCGTCAAAGGTGCCGACAAGTGCGGGATCCACACTCAGGCGAACGGCATCGCCGGTCGCGGCGTGCTGCTCGACGTCGCCCGGGCGCGCGGTGTGGACTGGCTCGAGGCCGGGACGGCGATCACACCGGACGAACTCGACGCCGTCGCCGCCGCTCAGAACGTCGAGGTCGGTCCGGGCGACATCGTGCTCATCCGCACCGGTTGGCGCGCAAAGTTTCTCGCCGACCGCGATCCGGCGGGATTCATGGCCGGCGAGCCGGGTCTGAGTCTGTCGTGTGCGACCTGGCTGAGAGAGCGCGACGTCGCGGTGGTGGGCTCGGACAACTGGGCGGTCGAGGTGATGCCCGGCGAGAATCCGGGGGCATTGTTCGAGCTCCACATGGTGCTGATTCGCGACATGGGCATGACCCTCGCCGAGTTGCTCGACTTCGAGGAGCTGTCCGCCGCCTGCGCTGCCGACGGCGTGTACGACTTCTTCTACGCTGGACCGCCGCTTCAGTTCACCCGTGGGGTGGGGTCGCCGATCAACCCGCTGGCGATCCGGTGAGCGCCGAGTCCACCACCTCTTCCCGACCAAGGAGACACTGAATGCTGGTCTGCGACATCGTCGAGTACGGAGCACGCAAGCATCCCGATCGGATCGCGCTGCGATTCGAGGACGAGGCAGTGACGTATGCCGAGCTGCGTGATCGCAGCCGGCGGCTCGCCGGCGCACTGCTCGGTGTCGCCGCCCCGGGTGACCGGGTCGCGATCCTGTCCACCAACTGCACGGAGTACTTCGACTGCTACTACGGTGTGCCGATGGCCGGGATGGCCCTGACCATCCTCAACTTCCGCCTGCATCCCGACCAGATCGCCGCGTTGATCGAGCATTCCGGTGCGACCGTGCTGATCGTGGCCGAAGAGTTCGCCGGCGCCGTCGAGCAGATTCGCAATTCGATCCCGTCGGTGCACACGGTCGTCTCGATCGGGGCCGCCCCAGGAACCGTCGGCTGGGACGAGTTCGTCGGTTCCGGTCCCGCGCACGCACCGGCGGTGCGGCCGGCGCCGGACGACATCGCGTGGCTGGTCTACACGTCCGGCACGACCGGCACGCCGAAGGGCGTGATGATCAGCCACCGCAACCTGGTCAGCGGGATCACGTCCTCGGCGTTGCAGTGGACACTGCCGGAGGACACCGTCTTCCTGTTCTGTTTCCCGCTGTGCCATGTCGGCGGGTACGTGACGTTGCTCAACCACTTGATGGGGAGCACCGTCGGCATCGTCCGCGCCTACGACAATGCGACGTTCCTGCGTCTGGTGGAGCAGTGGCAGGTCACGCAGACCGGGCTGGCGCCCACGATGATCAACTTCCTGCTCCAGGATCCTGCCCTTGCCGACCACGACCTCAGCACCCTGCAGGCGATCGGGTACGGATCGTCGGCGATCCCGGCACAGGTGCTGCGGCACGGACTCGAACGTCTCCGCTGCGACTTCTATCAGGGCATGGGCATGACGGAACTCGCAGGAAACGTGCTCCACCTCGACTACGACGCGCATCGGCGCGCCGCCGGCGGTGAGAGCGAATTGCTGGCCGCAGCAGGCAAACCCATGCGCCTGGTCGACATCCGCATCATCGACGACGCCATGCGGGACGTGCCCACCGGCCAGGTGGGGGAGATGGTGGTCCGCGGCGACCAGGTCATGACCGGCTACTGGCGCGATCCGGACGCGACCGCCGCCGCGTTCACCGATGGCTGGTTCCACACCGGCGACCTGGTGCGACGGGACGACGAGGGCTTCGTCTACATCGTCGACCGGAAGAAGGACCTGATCATCAGCGGCGGCGAGAACGTCGCATCCCTGACCGTCGAGCAAGCCCTCTACCGTCACCCGGCGATCGCCGAGGCCGCGGCGATCGGCGTCGAGGACGAGACTTGGGGTGAACTGGTGTGCGCGGTCGTCGTTCTCCGCGACGGCGTTACCGCCACCGCCGACGACATCATCACCGCCTGCCGGGATCAGCTCGGCGGATTCCAGGTGCCCCGCCGGGTCGAGTTCGTCGACACCCTGCCCCGGAACGTCACCGGGAAGATCCTCAAACGCGACCTGCGCGAACGTTTCTCCCACACCACGGTCTGATCCCACACACCGCGCACGGCGGCGACGAATCTCGTCGCCGCCCGCTGCGCGCTGCCGAAACACTCGAGCTTGTCCCTCTCCTGCCTTCCCTCAACGGAGCAACCATGAAACGAATCCTCGCCACGGGCCTGACCGCCCTGTGCGCCACCGCGGCTCTGACCGCATGTTCTGGCCGAGACGACGCCGCGACCGCCGTGGACGGCTGTGACCCCGGCATCTCCGATACCGAGATCCACTTCGGCACCAGCCTGGTCCAGTCGATCGCGGGACCCCAGGCGACCGCGGCGTCTGCCCTGTTCGACGAGATCAACGCCGCCGGCGGCGTCGCGATGGGCGACGGCAAGTCCCGCAAGATCGCCTACACCGCACTCGACGACGGATACGACCCGGCGCGCACGGTCGGCAACGTCCGATCGCTGGTCGAACAGCAACAGGTCTTCGCGATCCAGAACCTGATCGGCACCGCCTCGACCCTCGCGGTCGTCGACTACCTCAACCAGAAGAACGTCCCGTTGGTGTTCCCCATGACCGGCACCGACGAACTGCTCACCACCCTCGACGAGCGGCCAGTGGTCGCCGGCGCGGTGAACCCACAGACCGGCTGGGAGGTCGCCGAGCGGGCGAAACAGATCCTTCGCGACCATCCGGACGGCAAGGTCGCGGTGTTGTACTCGAACGACAGTCTGGGCAACGGCAGTCTCGACGCACTGAAGTCCGCCTTCGAGGGCAGCAGCACCCAGATCGTCGCCGAGCAGGCGTACGAACAGACCACACCGTCCGTGGACTCGCAGGTGGTCAACCTCGCGAGCTCCGGAGCCGACGTGTTCGTCAACTTCGCCACGGCCGGCTTCGTGACCCAGTCCCTGAAGAAGGCCCACGAATTGAACTGGAAGCCGGAGACCTACATCTACTCCGGCGCCACCGACACCAACTTCGTCCTCGCCCCGGCCGGTCTCGACGCCGCCGAGGGCGTGCACTCCTTCTACTGGATCTACGACGTCAGCAACACCGACCACGACCAGGGACCGGGCGTGCAGGAATGGCGCGCATTCGCCGATCGGCACGCCGGCGCCTTCAAGTCCTCCGACACCATCGCCGCGACCGGGTACAACACCGCTCAGCTGCTGGTCGCCGCACTCGAACAGATGAAGGGGTGCACCCGCGCCGATCTACTCGACGCGGTCCGGAATTTGCACGCGGTCACCACCGACCTGTCCATCGACGGTGTCACGTTCGACACGAGCGCGGACTACCCGTACGCGATCACGTCGATGGCACCGATGACGTTCCGCGACGGTAGCTGGCACTACGACGCTGTGGTCACGCGCAGCGCCGAACGATGACCGCCCGGCTACCGGACGTCCCGCCGCTGACGGTCAGCGACGTCCGGTTGCGGTTCGGAGGAGTCGTCGCCCTCGACGGACCGTCGTTCACGATCGAGCCCGGACAGATCGTCGGGCTGATCGGGCCGAACGGCGCGGGGAAGACCACCCTCTTCAACTGCATCAGCAGACTCTACGAACCGGATTCGGGACAGATCACGTTCGGCGGCGCCGACCTGCTCGCGCTGTCGGCGGACGCGGTCGCCGACGCCGGGATCGCGCGCACGTTCCAGAACATCGGGTTGTTCCCGACGATCTCGGTGCTCGACAACATCCTCACCGGGGCCTACTCGCGCACCCGGGCGGGCTTCCTCGCCACCGCGCTGGGACTGCCGCGCACCCGCAGGGAGGAGGCAGGCGAACGGGACGAGGCCTGGGCACTGCTCGAGTCGATGAATCTCGCGCACGTCGGCCGCGAACCGGCAGGCAACCTGCCCTACGGCACCCTGAAACGGGTCGAGCTCGCACGGGCACTGATGCAACGGCCTCGCCTGCTGATGCTCGACGAACCGGCGAACGGACTGATCCACGAGGAGGTCCTCGAACTCGCCGACACGGTCCGCCGGTTGCGCGACGAGCGAGGATTCTCGGTGCTGCTCGTCGAGCACCACATGGCCATGGTGATGTCGATCTCCGACCGGGTGGTGGTGCTGAACTTCGGTCAGAAGGTCACCGAAGGGGAACCTGCAGAGGTCGCGGCCCACCCCGAGGTCATCGAGGCGTACCTGGGCGGTGCGGCATGAACCTGCTCACCGTCGAAAACCTGCATGCGCGATATGGCCGCGCGGAAGTGCTGCACGGCATCGACTTCCGGGTGCCGGCAGGAGAGGTGACGGTGGTACTCGGCGCGAACGGCGCAGGTAAGACCACCATCCTCCGATCGATCTGCCAGATGGTCCGCACCAGCGGGAGCATCAGGCTCGACGGTCGCGACATCACCGGCATGCGCACCGACCGGATCGCCCGGCTCGGTGTGGCCCACGTTCCGCAGGGCCGCGGCACCTTCGGCACTCTGACGGTGGAGGAAAACCTTCGCGTCGGGGGATTCACGACGTCGGCGGCGATCACCGACCGGGCCGTCGAGCACTGGTACGACTTCTTCCCGCGACTACGCGAGCGACGCCACCAGCAGGCGGGCGGGCTCAGCGGCGGTGAGCAGCAAATGCTCGCTATCGCCCGCGCACTGGTGGCCGGGCCACGTCTGCTGTTGCTCGACGAACCGTCCCTCGGTCTGGCTCCGCGCATCACGCAGGAGGTTTTCCGTGCGCTGGGCCGGATCAGCCAGGAGACCGAGACCACGATTCTCGTGGTCGAACAGAACGCACACCTCGCCCTGGACATCGGCACGTCCGCGGTTCTCGTCGACGCGGGCCGTGTCGTCGCCCAACGCCCCGCCGCCGGATTGGCGCACGACGAGTCGGTGCGGCGCGCCTACCTCGGCTACTGAGCACAGGAGAGTGGTCATGGATGTATTTCTTCAACAACTGGTGGACGGGCTCATGTGGGGCGCCCTGTACGGCGCGTTCGCGCTGAGCATCGTCCTGGTCTACCGCGCATCGGGAATCGTCAACTTCGCGCAGGGCGAGATGGCGATGTTCTCCGCGTTCTTCGCCTGGCAGTTCCACGCGTGGGGAGCGCCGCTGTACTTCGCCGTCCTCGGCGCGATGGCGGTCGCCTTCGTCGGCGGAGCCGCCACCGAACGGGTCCTGATCCGGCCGCTGGCATCGTCGTCGAATCACATGCCGCTGGTCATCATCACCCTCGGCCTGATGCTGGTACTCAACAGCGCCGCCGGCTGGATCTGGGGCGTGCAGAGCAAGGAGTTCCCGGCGATCGTGTCCGGGCCGGTACTCACGCTCGGTCCCGTCGCGGTGTCCCAGCAGTCGCTGGTCATCGTCGCCGCCGTCGTCGCCGTCGCGGCGCTGCTGTTCGTCCTGTTCCAGCGAACGAAGGTCGGGCTGGCGATGCGGGCGGCGGCAGACAACCCGGACTCGGCGCAACTGATCGGCGTGCCCGTCGGGCGGATGCTCATGATCGGCTGGGGCCTCGCCGCGACCATCGGAGCCCTCGCCGCCTCCCTCGCGGCGCCGCAGCTGTTCCTGCAACCGAACATGCTCGTCGCGTCGCTGATCTACGCGTTCGCCGGCGCGGTCCTCGGCGGACTCGACAGTCCGGTCGGTGCCCTCGTCGGCGGATTGTGCGTGGGTGTCGCGGAAAACCTTGCCGGCACCTACATTTCCTGGATCGGCCACGACTTCAAACAGGCCGTGGCGTTGGCCCTGATCCTCGGGGTGTTGCTCCTCAAACCCGAGGGTCTGTTCGGTGCACGGAAGGTGGCCCGAGTATGAGAATCGTCGAACTGCTTCGCCGTCCCCGCGCCGAACTCGATCCACCACGGTGGCTGGCGAGATCGACGGTCGCGGTGGTGATCCTCGTGGCGGCGGTGGCGCCGTTGGTGTCGGCGCCGTACGTGAACTTCGACCGATCCATGGTGCTGGTGTACGTGGTGGTCGGGCTGGGACTAAACCTGCTGACCGGCAACACCGGTCAGCTCTCTCTCGGCCACGGCTTCTTCTTCGCCGTCGGTGCATACCTCGGTGCCGTGCTGGTCGAGAATCACGACGTCCCGTACCTGCTGCTCCTTCCGATCGCGTTCGCGGTCTGTTACGTGATCGGGTACCTGTTCGGCCTGCCGGCCCTGCGCCTCCACGGACTTCAGTTGGCGCTCGCCACTCTAGGGCTGGCACTGGTCACCCCGGCGGTGATCAAACGGTTCGAGCACGTCACCGACGGGCAGGCGGGAATCAACATCGCCGGCGCCGAACCCCCGGCCTTCAGCGGACTCGAACGCGACCAATGGGTGTACTACCTGTGCCTGGTGGTGGCGCTGATCGCCTTCTTCGTCGTGCGGCGACTCTCCACCGGCCGGATCGGCCGATCACTGATCGGGATCCGGGACTACGAGGCGGTCGCCACCACGCTCGGTGTCCCGGCCACCCGCACGAAGACGACGGTGTTCGCGCTCAGCGCGGCCTTCGCCGGCGTCGGCGGCGTGCTCTACAGCTTCGTGGTCCAGTACGTCGGCCCCGAGGCATTCGGGCTCCCGTTGGCGATCGCCTTCATCACCATGATCGTCATCGGTGGCCTCGGCACCGTCCCCGGTGTGGTGTTCGGGGCGTTCTTCGTCCAGTACGTGCCGCAGTGGACGGCGGAGATCAACCAGTCGGCGGCGGGCATCACGTACGGTGCGGCGTTGATCGTCTTCATCTTCGTGATCCCGTACGGGCTGATCAGTGTGGTCCGGTGGGTGCTGGGGCCGCTGGTGAGCATCATCCCCGGCGCTCGCCGACACGGGCGGGCCGCGTCTTCGGTCGACGAGGATCCACGGGAGCTGGTCGCCTCCCGCTGACGATCTGTGGTGGGCTCGAAACGGGAAGTGCCCGGCGGACGAATCCGCCGGGCAC
>NZ_JBHUSF010000348.1:0-9259 GCF_042673295.1 Rhodococcus sp. NPDC057014 | reverse complement strand
CTGGGCAGGCTGGGGTTCTAGGCGGCTCCGCCGCCCGTGAGTGGTTAACGAGACCAGGGACTCGTCAACCACTCACGGGGCCGGCAGCCCGCAGGAGAAGCAGCACCGACGCCGCGAAGTCGTGCTCCCCGTCGCTGCCGGTGGCAAGTCTGCGCAGCTGCAGGCCGGCGATGGTCGCCACGACCGTGGGGGCGACGGACTCCGCATCGGGGACGCCGAGGGCGGTGAGGATCGTCACCGTCAATTCGTCGTACGCGGCGAAACATTCGGCGGCGGCCTGACGGAGTTCGTGATCGCGGCCCGCCTGGATGTACAGCTCGAACGGGGCGATCCGCTCCGCGGAGAACGCCAGATCCTTCGCGACCTTCTCGGTCAGTGCGGCGACGTCCTCGAAGCTGAGCCCCTGGTCGCGGTACCCCTCCGCCAGCTCCGACAGCCGCTGCGTCTCCTCCGTCACGAACCCCGACAGCGCGGCGCGCAGCAGGTCCGTCTGCGTGGGGAAGTGGTACGTGATGGAGCCGAGCGACACCCCGGCCTGCGCCGCGATCCGCCGATTGGTCACGCCGGGAATGCCTTCCGTGCCGACGATGTGCAGCGCCGCCGCGAGGATGCGGTCACGGACGTCCGTCGACGCCATGGTCACCACCACTTCCCGGGACGGTCCAGGTCCCACCGGAGCACCGACTCGAGCTGGGCCGCAACGGAAACCAGGAGCGGCTCCGCGTCGTCGTGCCCCATCAGCTGGGCGCCGATCGGCAGGTTTCCGGACGTGAACCCGGCCGGGACGCTCACGCTCGGCCAGCCCAGCACGTTCCACGGCCACGCGTACGGGCAGACCGCGGTGATCACCTTGTCGGTGGCCCACGAACCGATGCCGTCGATCCCGTCGACCCTCGGCGGGGGAGTGGCGGTGGTGGGGGCGAGGACGAGGTCGTACTCGTCGAAGATCGCACCGACACGTCGCCGCATTCTCGGTTCGGCCGCCCGGGCGGCGCGCAGCGGTGCCCCGCGCAGCAGCCGCCCGGTCCGGGCGTTGCCCCTCGTGCGCGGGTCGACGAGGGACGGGTCGGGCAGCTTCCGCATCCAGTCGTCGATGCCGACCATCGACCGGGGGAGGAAGCCGAGCCCGAACATGATCCCGTAGTCGGGGTCGTCCACCACGACGCGGTGCCCGAGCCCGCGCAGTGCCTCGGCGATCCGCGCGACGCCCCGGCGCACCTCGGGGTGCAGCGTCGAGGGGGTGGCGGTGAACGGGATCCGCAGGGACAGCGCGATGCGCAGCGGACCGGGGTCGCGGCCGACGGCGTCGCTGACGGTGACCGGCGGCGGTGTGTGGAGGTCGCCCTCGTGCGGTCCCGCCGCGACGTCGAGGAGCAGGGCCGCGTCGGCGACCGTCCGGGCCAGCGGGCCGTTGACGGTGAGACCGTAGAACGCCTCGGCGGCAGGCCAGGTGGAGATGCGACCGCGTTGCGGTTTGATGCCGACGAGGTTGGTCCACGCCGCGGGGATGCGGATGGAACCGGCACCGTCGGAGCCGATCGCGGCGGACACGAGGCCGGCGGACACGGCCGCCGCGGCGCCCCCGGACGACCCGCCCGGGGTGTGATCGCGGTTCCACGGATTGCGGGTGTGACCGAACGCGGGTCCGCCGGTCAGCGGCCACTGCCCCAGTTCGGGACTGTTGGTCTTGCCGACAACGACGGCACCGGCGGCGCGCAGTCGGCGCACCATCTCGGAGTCCCGCGCCGCGGGCGGGAAGTCGCCCGGGCAGCCGAACGCGGTGGGCTCCCCGGCGACGTCGACGTCGTCCTTGACGGCGATCGGGACTCCGAGGAGCGGGAGGCGTTCACCGGCGGCGATCCGGCGGTCGGCCTCGGCGGCCTCGGCGAGGGCCTTGTTCCGGCGGACCACCTTGAACGCGTTGAGCGTCGGCTGGCTGGCATCGATGCGGTCGAGGGCGGCGCGGGTGGCCGCGACCGATGTGGTGTCGCCGGAGGCCAGGGCTTCCGCCTGTTCGACGAGTCCCGGTGACCGATCGCCTTCCTCGTCGCGGCGCTGTTCACTGCCCAGTTGTCCCGTGCTCATCTCGCCCCTCCCCGTAACTGTTCGTTCGAACGAACAGTATCAGTGGAGGTGCCGGCGGACTACCCTTCCGATCGCCTCGGCGGCCCCGCGAGCCTGCGATTCGGGCAGGCGTGCGTACCCGCAGACCAGCCCGCGCGGACCGGCGTCGGTGGTGCGGTAGTCGGCGAGACTTGGCACCGTCACCCCGTGGTCCTGCAGTTCCGCGGCGAGGGCGACGTCGTCGACCGAGCGCGGCAGTGTCAGGACGACGTGGAGACCGGCCTCGATGCCGGCGACCCCGACCCCGTCCGTGCCCACCACGGACAGCTGCTGCTGCAGCGCGGCGACGAACGCCGACCGGCGGGCCGCATACGTGCGGGAGGCGCGGGCGAGGTGCCGCGACAACGCACCCGAGTCGAGGAAATGCGCCAGCGCGAGGGCCGTGATCGCACAGCAGGCCTCGCCGGTCGTGTCCAGCGCCCGGACGATCCCCGGCCGCAGCGCCGCAGGGGCGATCACCCACGCCACCCGGACCGCGGGAGTGAGGATCTTCGACGCCGTGCCCACGTACGCCACGCAGTCGGACCCGCGGTCGATGCTGCGCAGGGCGGGCAACGCCGACACGTCGTAGCGGAACTCGCCGTCGTAGTCGTCCTCGATGATCAGCGTCCCGGATGCCGCGGCGTCGGCGACGAGCCGGGCCCTGCGGCCCACCGGCATCCGGGCGCCCATCGGATACTGGTGGGCCGGCGTGCAGTAGGCTGCCGCGTCGGCGCCGCGCAGCAGTGCGGGATCGAGGCCGTCGTCGTCCACGGGCACGCAGCGTGTCCGCGCGCCCGCGGCCTCGAGAACCAGGCGGGCCCGGCTGTAGCCGGGCTCCTCGAACACCACGTCGCGGCCGCTCAGCCCGGCCGCGGCGACGACGGTCCGGAGTGCGGAGCCCACTCCCGGAACGATCACCAGTTCGTCGGGCCGCGCCGCGATGCCCCGGGTGCGGCGCAGATGCCCCGCGAGGGAGCGCCGCAACTCCGGGTGCCCGTCGGGGCCGGGAACGTCGGACGTCACCGGGGCGGCCGCGGCCGACCGCCACGCCCGGCGCCAGTCGGTGGTCGAGATCAGGCCGGGGTCGGGGTGGCCCGGGGTGAGGTCCCACCGCGCCTCGGGTGTCGCGGCAGCGGCCTGCGGCGCCCGTTCCGACGTGCGCGTGATCGTGTGCGAGGCGACGTGGGCGCGGGCCGCCACGTCGGCGCCCGGCGCGATCCGGGTGCCCGAACCGGCGCGCGCGTGCGCGTATCCGGACGAGCAGAGTTCGTCGTACGCGTCGACCACCGACGCCCGCGCGACCGTCAGGTGGCCCGCGAGCGCCCGCGTGGAGGGCAGTGGGTCGCCGGGCCGCAGGCGGCCGCCCCGGATCTCGTCGAGGATCGACTCCGCGATGCGGTGCCGCAGCGGTGCGTCGGTGTCGGGGAGCCGCAACGTCAGGTGCAGTTCGGGGCTGATCCGGGGCATGCACCCACAATACTGGTCTGGCGATATTCGCAATTGTGGATCTGGAAGCTGATCCACATCGGGGTGAGGATGGTCTCGTGGACAAGATCAGGAGATACCCCGACCGTGCCCGAACCGAACGTGCGCAACTCGACGCCGTCCTCGATGCCGCGCCGATGGGCACGCTCGCCACCGTCGTCGACGGCCTGCCCTGGGCCGTGCCGATGCTCTACGCCCGCGACGGCGACAGGATCCTGCTGCACGGCTCCACCGGGGCCGGAGCACTGCGGCAGGTCGCGGCAGGCGCCCCCGCCGTGCTGTGCGTCGCGTTGCTCGACGGAATCGTCGTGGCGGACACACTGTTCGACTCGTCCGCCAACTACCGTTCCGCGGTGGTCCGCGGCAACCTCGTGACACTGGACGAGGACGAATCCGCCGGCGCCCTCGACGTGCTGTCGGACGTCCTGATCCCCGGTCGCAGCCGGGAGGTCCGGGGGCACCGGCGCAAGGAACTTGCCGCGACGCTGGCCCTCGCCCTCCCGATCACCCCGGGGCAGTGGACCGTCAAGGTGCGGGACGCGCCGCCGGGCGAACCCGCGGAGGCGAGCACTGCGTGGGCCGGCGTCGTCCCGGTGCGGTCGGTCGCCGGTGCTCCCGTCCCGGCGCCGTGGGTGGCGACCGGCACACCCGTGCCCGCGTCGGTGTCGCGGCTGACCCGGACCGCGTAAGGAAAGCGTCAAGAGCCCTGGACGTCCCGTAAGCGCTTCGTCAGCGAGGCCTCTGTCGCCCGGATCCGGCGCGATGCTGGCATGACGCCCCGCAACCGGTGGGGTGTCATGCCTGCGCTGAACCGCAGGATCAGTACGAAGAGGGATCCTCACATGGCCGACGTGGCCTACGTTGCGCTCGTCCTCGGCGGGTTCGCCTGCTGCGCGCTCGTTCTCCGTGCCCTGCAGACCGGACGCGTGAAATGACCGGCGCCGGAATACTCGCCGTCGTCCTCGTCGCGATCGCGGCGGCGCTCGTCGTGTACTTGCTGGTCGCGCTCATCGACCCGGAGCGGTTCTGATGACGCCCGCCCTCGCGGCCGGCCTGCAGATCGCGTTCGTGATCGCGGTCCTCGCGGTGTTGTACGTGCCGGTCGGCGACTACATGGCCCGCGTCTACGAATCCCGCCGACACCTGCGCGTCGAGTCCGTGCTCTATCGCCTGTGCCGCATCAACCCCCACACGGAGCAGACCTGGTCCGGCTACGCGGGCAGCGTGCTGGGCTTCTCGATGGCCGGCGTGCTCTTCCTGTATGTCCTGCAACGCATTCAGGGTGTGCTGCCGCTGTCCGGCGACCTGTCCGGGGTCAGCCCCGCGGTCGCGTTCAACACGGCCGTGTCGTTCGTGACCAACACCAACTGGCAGTCCTACGCCCCCGAGACCACGATGAGCAACCTGACCCAGCCGGTCGGGCTCGCCGTGCAGAACTTCGTGTCGGCGGCGGTCGGCATAGCCGTCGCGGTCGCACTGATCCGCGGGTTCGTCCGCGTGGCCCGGGGCGGTGAGATCGGCAACTTCTGGGTGGACCTCACCCGCGGCAGCCTGCGCATTCTGCTGCCGTTCTCCTTCGTGATCGCGTTGATTCTGTTGAGCCAGGGCGTGATCCAATCTTTCCGCACGGGCTTCGAATCCACCGGACTGGACGGCAACACCGTCACGAACGCACTCGCGCCCGTCGCCTCGCAGGAGGCGATCAAGGAACTCGGCACCAACGGCGGCGGCATCCTCGCCGCCAACTCGGCGCACCCGTTCGAGAATCCGACCCCGGTCAGCAACATCGTCGAAATCCTCGCGATCCTGCTGATCCCGGTCTCGCTCACCCGCACGTTCGGCACCATGGTCGGCGACCCTCACGACCGAGCGAGCAAGGTGTCCGGGCACCGCCAGGGTCTGACACTGCTCGCCGTGATGGGCATTCTGTGGGGTGCGCTCCTCGCCGTCACGCTCGCCGCCGAATCGGGACGACGCGGCGTCGCTGCCACCGCGGCCGGGGCGATGATGGAAGGCAAGGAAGTCCGGTTCGGTATTCCGGGCACCGCACTGTTCGCCGTGAGCACGACGGGAACGTCCACGGGCGCGGTGAATTCCGCCCACGACAGCCTGTCGCCGCTCGGTGGCGGAGCCGTGTTGCTGAACATGCTGCTCGGGGAGATCGCGCCCGGCGGCGTGGGCACCGGGCTCTACGGCATCCTCGTCCTCGCCCTGATCGCCGTCTTCGTCGGCGGACTCCTCGTCGGCCGCACACCCGAGTACCTGGGCAAGAAACTGCGGCAACGGGAGATCACCCTCGCCGCACTGTCGGTGCTGGTGATGCCCGCGCTGGTCCTGATCGGAACCGGCATCACCGTGATCCTGTCCTCGACCACCGGTTACCAGGCCAACAGCGGCGACCCCGGCAGTCCCGGATCGATCCACGGATTCTCGGAAGTGCTGTACGCGTTCGCGTCGGCGTCGAACAACAACGGCAGCGCGTTCGGCGGGCTGACGGTCACGAGCGACTGGTTCCAGACCGCGCTCGGCGTGTGCATGCTGTTCGGCCGGTTCCTGCCGATCATCTTCGTCCTCGCGCTCGCCGGATCCCTGGCGTCGCAGAAGAAGACGGCCGCGGGCGCCGGAACCCTGCCGACGGCGGGCCCGATGTTCACCGGGCTCCTCACCGGCACCGTCGCGCTCGTCGCGGCGTTGACATTCTTCCCGGCCCTCGCGCTGGGACCGATCGCGGAGGCTCTGCAGTGAGTGTGAACGTGACCAGTCGTCCGGCGACCGAGCCGACGACGACGGAGGGCGGCCACGACCCGGCGCCCGTCAAGGCCGGGATCTTCAGCCCCGCCCAGCTTGTGACGGCGCTACCCGGCGCGCTCCGCAAACTCGACCCGCGGCACCTCGCCCGCAACCCGGTGATGTTCGTGGTGTTCGCCGGTTCCGTCGTCACCACCGTCATGGCCGTCGCCGACCCGTCGGTGTTCTCCTGGGCGGTCACCGCGTGGTTGTGGTTCACCGTGCTGTTCGCGAACCTCGCCGAGTCGGTCGCGGAGGGGCGGGGCAAGGCGCAGGCGGCGAGCCTGCGGAAGGTGAAGCAGGACACGGTCGCCCACCGGATCACGGCGAGCGGCGCCCTCGAATCGGTGCCGGGCACCGACCTCGTCGTCGGCGACCGCGTGGTCGTCGTCGCCGGTGAGGTCATCCCGGGCGACGGCGACGTCGTCGAGGGCATCGCCACGGTGGACGAGTCGGCCATCACCGGCGAGTCCGCGCCCGTCGTCCGCGAATCCGGAGGAGACCGGTGCGCCGTCACCGGCGGCACCACCGTACTGTCCGACCGGATCGTCGTCCGCGTCACCGCGGCCCCCGGGCAGTCGTTCGTGGACCGGATGATCGCCCTCGTGGAGGGGGCGGCGCGGCAGAAGACGCCGAACGAGATCGCGCTGAACATCCTGCTGGCGTCGCTGACGATCGTCTTCCTGCTGGCCGTCGTCGCCATCGGCCCGATGGGACTGTACGCGGGGCAGGAACAGGATCCGATCAAACTGATCGCGCTGCTGGTGTGCCTGATCCCCACCACGATCGGCGCCCTGCTGTCGGCGATCGGGATCGCCGGAATGGACCGGCTGGTGCAGCGGAACGTCCTGGCGATGTCGGGGCGGGCGGTGGAGGCGGCCGGCGACATCGACACGCTGCTGATGGACAAGACCGGCACCATCACGTTCGGCAACCGGCAGGCCACGGCCCTGCATCCCGCGCCGGGGGTCTCCGCGGTCGAGCTGGCGACGGCCGCACGGCTGTCCAGCCTCGCGGACGGCACTCCCGAGGGGCGCAGCATCGTGGACCTGTGCGCCCGGGACTTCGGGTTGGACCCCGCGCCGTCCGAGGCGGAGAGAGCGGCGGAGTTCGTGCCGTTCACGGCGCAGACCCGGATGAGCGGGCTCGACATCCCCCACGTGAGTGCTAACGCGTGTCCCGGCACACGACGCCACTCACATGGGGCCGAGTTCGACGGCACCCGCATCCGCAAGGGCGCGAGCGACGCGGTGCTGAACTGGGTGCAGGCGCTCGGCGGACACACCTCGCCCGCGGTCACCGGCGCCGTGAACGAGATCGCACAGGCCGGCGGGACCCCCCTCGTGGTGGCCTCGGTCCAGGCGGATGTGCCGACGGTGCTCGGCGTGATCGCGTTGTCGGACGTGGTGAAGCCGGGCATCGCCGAGCGGTTCGCGGAACTGCGGGCCATGGGAATCCGCACGGTGATGGTCACCGGCGACAATCCGCTCACCGCCAAGGCCATCGCGGAGGAGGCCGGTGTCGACGACTTCATGGCGGAGGCGACACCCGAGGACAAGCTCGCGCTGATCCGCAGGGAACAGGAGGGCGGACGGCTCGTCGCGATGACCGGCGACGGCACCAACGACGCCCCGGCCCTGGCCCAGGCGGACGTCGGGGTGGCGATGAACACCGGCACGTCGGCGGCGAAGGAAGCCGGGAACATGGTGGATCTCGATTCCGATCCCACCAAGCTCATCGAAGTGGTGGAGATCGGAAAGCAGCTGCTCATCACCCGCGGCGCGCTGACCACGTTCTCGCTCGCCAACGACCTGGCCAAGTACTTCGCCATCCTCCCCGCGTTGTTCAGCGTCATCTATCCGCAGCTGGACACGCTGAACATCATGCGGTTGGCCACACCGGAATCCGCCATCCTGTCGGCGGTGATCTTCAACGCCGTCGTGATCGTGGCCCTGATCCCGTTGTCGCTGAAAGGTGTTCGCTATCGGCCGTCATCGGCGTCGACGCTGCTGGGCCGCAACCTGCTGATCTACGGCCTCGGCGGTGTGATCACACCGTTCGCCGGTATCTGGCTCATCGACCTCGTCGTCCGTCTCATTCCCGGAATTGGGTGACCTCGCATGCGTTTTCTCCTCGGACTGCTCCGGCAGACCTGGGCCGGACTCCTCGTCCTGCTCGCGCTCACGGCCGTTCTCGGCGTGCTCTATCCCGCCGCGGTGTGGGGGGTGAGCCGGATCGGCGCCGGCGCGGCCGAGGGTTCGCCGGTCCGCGACACCACCGGGTGCGTCGTCGGGAGCCGGTGGGTCGGTGTCGACCCGCATGTGCCGGCGGGGGAGCCGGACCCGTTCTTCCACAACCGGGTCACCGGGTCGGTGGCCGAACAGGATCCGTTCGCGCCGGGCGACCCCGCCACCGCGCTGCCCACCAACCAGGGACCGAGCAGCGAGATCCTGGCGGCGTTCGTCACCGAGCGCAGGAACGCGATCGCCGCTCGTGAGGGCGTGCGGCCCGAGGCTGTTCCGGCGGACGCGGTCACCGGATCGGGTTCCGGCATCGACCCGCACATCAGCCCTGCATACGCGGCGGTGCAGGTGCCCAGGGTCGCGCGGGTGAACGGCCTGAGCGAGAGCCGCGTCCGGCAGTTGGTCGACGAGAACACCGAGGGAAGGCAACTCGGGTTCCTCGGCGAGCAGCGGGTGAACGTCCTCGAGTTGAATCTCGCCCTCGGTCTGACCGCTCCTCGATGCACGGCCCCCACGGCTGGTGGATGATGGCGAGGTGAGTGGTACCGGACCCGAGGGCGAACGCCGGCGCGGGCCCACCACGGAGCCGGCCGCGGCGGCCTCCTCCGTACCGTCGTCGTCGGCGCCCGCGGCGGTGT
>NZ_JBHUSF010000347.1:0-9291 GCF_042673295.1 Rhodococcus sp. NPDC057014 | reverse complement strand
CGTCCAGGGAGATTCGTGAGTGGGCGATCGGAGCGGGTCACGTAGTGTCCTCCCGCGGCCGGATCGCGGCTGAGATCGAGCGAGCCTTCCATGATGCTCAGGCAGAGCTGCCGGTGGCGTGAGTTGCGACAGTGCCTGATGGATTCGGAGCCCATCCTGCCGCGAAGGCGATGAGCCCTGCCCACCGTGTCGCCCGGTCATCGCGGACGCTGACGAGGTGACCGTCGATCCCCGCTCCCGCCGGCCTGGCCGGGGCGGGGCCCCACCGGCGTTATCGAGGCGCACATCACGGTGAGCGGACGGAGTCGGCCGAGTACGCTGACGCGGTCGAGACGGAGAGGTGTTGTGTCCATGAGTGAGCCGTATGCAGTAGTCGGAGCGACGGGTGGTCAGGGAGGCGCTGTCGTCGACGCGCTGCTCGAACGTGGACGCGAGGTCCGAGCCCTGGTCCGTCGAAGCTCTTCTCGCTCAGAGGCGTTGCGCCTACGCGGCGTCGACATTGCGGTGGCCGATATCACCGATCGAGCGGCGATCGCGTCTGCCGTCGAGGGGTGTGCGGGCGTGTTCGCCATGACAACGCCGTTCGAAGACGGCCCAGAGGCGGAGATCGCGCAGGGCGCCGCGCTGGTCGACGCGTTCGGTGATGCCGGTGTTCCGCACGTGGTGTTCTCTTCGGTGGCCGATGCGGACAGGAGTACCGGGGTCCCACATTTCGACACGAAGGCCGTGACCGAGTCGTTGCTGCGAGAATCCTCGGTCTCGCACACGATCGTCGGGCCGACCTACTTCTACGACAACTTGCTCGGTGGACTCGACGGCATCCGCGGAGGCCGGCTCGATCTGCCTCTGCCGGTCGATACCCCGCTGCAGCAGTTGTCGCGCCGAGACCTCGGTCGGTTCGTCGCCCTGGTATTCGATGATCCGGACCGATTTGCGCGGACACGAATCGACCTCGCGTCGGACGATCCGACCCCACGTCGCATGGCCGAGGTGCTCAGCAGCGTCCTCGGCACGCCGGTTCAGGCCCATGCGTCCGACGCGGACGCCATCGCCTCGCCGGACATGCGCGCAATGTTCCGCTTCCTCACCGACACCGGGTACGACGCGAACATCGGCGAACTGCGCCGGCTCTACCCCGAGGTGGGGTGGCAGAGCTTCGCCGATTGGGCAGCCGAGTTGGCCTGAGGTCTGCGGAGAACGCAAGGTCCGCAGTTCGGTGTCGGTGGAGGCCGTCGGCTCAGAGAGTGGTGACGAACCGCTCGAGCATCTCGAGCTGACGCTCCGACGACGTCTCGCCCGGCGTGAGGACACCCAGAATCTGCATGCCCATCATCATGTTGAGCAGTTGCTCGACCACGATGGTGACGTCGATGTCGCCGACGGTGCCCTCGTCGCGGGCCTGCTCGAGGAAGATCGCCATCTGCTCGCGCCAGCGGTCCATCGTCCGGCGGTTGGTCGCGGCCATCTGCTCGTCGTACATGGCCCGCGGCCACAGGGAGGCGGCGATCCGGGCCTCGAGAAGTTTCTCCTCGTTGATCGGCATCACCTCGCGGCACAGGATGCGCAGGGCGTCGAGGCCGGTCGCGTCGCCGAGCGCCTCGGTGATCCGCCGATCGGTGGCCTCGGAGATGTGCTCGTACGACGTCCGGAGGATCTCGTCCTTGCCGGCGAAGTAGTGGCTCAGCGCGCCATTGGTGTACCCGGCCTCGGTGGCGATGTCGCGCATGTTCGCGGCCTCGATACCGCGGGCCGCGATCAGCCGCCAGGCGGCGGCGGTGATGCTTCGCCGACGCTCGTCGTGATCCACGAGCTTAGGCACGACGTGTACCTGTCCCACCAGCGATCATGCGACCACGGTATCAATGAGCTCCGCCGAGATTGAGCACGACCACTCCGGAGACGACGAGACCGAGTCCGAAGATCTTCGTCGCGGTCAGCGGTTCACCGAGGAATGCAGCCCCGATCGCGACGATCGCCGCCGTCCCGAGCCCCGACCACATGGCGTAGGCGATCCCGACCGGCACCGTCTTGACCGCCTGCGACAGGAACAGGAACGCGAGAATGTAGCCGGCGAGGCAGCCGACCGTCGGCCAGAGCCGGGTGAAGCCCTCGGTGGACTTCAGCAGGCTCGTACCGAACACCTCGGCGGCGATCGCGGCAAGCAGGAACACGTACGGCATGGGGACAGGGAACCATGCCGGGAGCGGTGAGGCGTGCAGCGCCCCACCGCTCCCGACGGTGCCGTCTACGAGTACATGATGACGCCGCGGACGTTCTCGGCCTTCCGCATCGCCTCGTAGCCGTCGTTGATCTGGTCGAGCGTGTATGTCCTCGTGATCATTTCGTCCAGCTTCAGCTGACCCTCCATGTACAGGCGGAGCAGATGCGGGATGTCGAACCGGATGTTCGCGTTGCCGAACCATGCCCCCTTGAGCGTCTTGCGCATCGCCGTCAGATCGAACAGGTTCAGGTCGACGTCGTTCTGCGTGACATCGCCGACCGACACGTGGACGCACGTGCCGCCCTTCGCCACCAGGCTCATCGCCGGACCGATGATGCGGCCACTCGCATTCGCGACGGTGATGAGCACCTTGTCGGCCAACTGGCCCCACGTCAGGTCCTGGAGGAGGGGGAGGGCCTCGTCGATGCTCGCCGCGGTGTGGGTGGCGCCGAAGATCTTGGCCTGCTCCCGCTTGAACTCCGACGGGTCGACGACCACGACGTGCCGGGCACCGGCGAGCGCGGCGCCCTGAACCGCCCCGCACCCGACGCCGCCCATGCCGATCACGACGACGGTCTCACCGGCCTGGACCCCGGCCGCGTACACCGACGACCCCCAGCCGGTCGTGACACCGCAGCCGACCAGCGCCGCCTTGTCGAGCGGGATGTCCTTCGTGATCTTGACGCAGGACGCCTCGTTGACCACCGTGTACGGCGAGAACGTTCCGATCAGGCACTGGATGGCAGCGTCCTTGCCGCGCACGTGGTGGCGCGCCGTACCGTCCGAGATCTGCCATCCTTCGAGCAGGTGAGCACCCAGGTCGCAGATGCTGGACTGTCCGGTCGCGCACTGCCGGCACCGCCCGCACGCGGGGATGAATCCGAGTGCGACGTGATCGCCCTTCTCGACGCTGGTGACCCCCGCTCCGACCTCGAGCACGACACCGGCGCCCTCGTGTCCACCGATGAACGGGTAGTACTCGAGCGGCAGGCTCCCGTCCCGAACGTGTTCGTCCGAATGGCACATCCCCGACGCCGCCAACTGCAGCAGCACCTCCCCGTGCTTCGGCGGGTCGAGTTCCAGTTCTTCGATCTGCCACGGCTGACCGGGTTCCCACAACACAGCGGCCTGGGTCTTCATGTTTGCTGCTCCTGTCCGACGACGTCGATGGTGTACGGGATCAGAGGATGATGGTGACGACCTTCTCCTCGGTGTTGGCTTCGATTCCGGCCCAGCCGAGTTCGCGTCCGGTGCCGCTGGTCTTCATGCCGCCCCAGGGCAGGGCGGGATCGATCGGTGCCCAGCCGTTCACGGCCACCGCTCCGGCCCGGACCTTGCCGGCGTGGGTGTGGGCGTGGGAGACGTCGCGCGTCCAGATCGAGGCGGCGAGTCCGTAGTCGGTGGCGTTGGCGATCGCGATCGCCTCGTCGGTGGTGTCGAACGCGATGACGGTGCCGACGGGTCCGAAGATCTCCTCCCGCGCGATCTTCATGTCGTTGTTGGCGTCGGCGAAGATGGTCGGCTGGACGAAGAACCCGTCCCCGTCCGGGCGGCCGCCGCCGGCGGCGACGCGGGCGCCCTCGCTGCGTCCGGCCGCGATGTAGTCGAGGACGGTGTCGCGCTGCTTCGCGTTGACCAGGGCGCCCATGGTGGTGGCCGGGTCGAACGGGTCGCCGAGGACCTGGGCGGACGCGGCGGCGGCGAGACCGTCGACGACCTGCGAGTACAGCGACCGGTGCACCAGGATGCGGGTGCCCGCGGCGCAGACCTCGCCCTGGTTGAAGAACAGACCCATCGCGGTGCCGTTGATCGCGGCCTCGAGGTCGGCGTCCGGGAGGATGATCTGCGGGGACTTGCCACCCAGTTCGAGGGTGGTGCGCTTGAACGTGTCCGCGGCGCGCTTGGCGATGATCCGCCCGACGCGTGGGCTGCCGGTGAAGCTGATCTTGTCCACGCCCGGGTGGGCGGCGAGTGCGTCGCCGGCGATCTCGCCGAGGCCGGGCACGACGTTGACGGTGCCTGCGGGCAGTCCTGCCTCCTCGAGGAGCGTCGCGAGGTGCAGGATCGACAGCGGTGCGTCCTCCGGCGGCTTGACCACCAGGGTGTTTCCGGCGGCCAGCGCCGGGGCGATCTTCCACGCCGAGATCATCAGCGGGGTGTTCCACGGGACGATCGCGCCGATCACGCCGACCGGTTCGCGGACGGTGTACGAGTGGGTGGGCTGACCGAAGTAGCCGGCGGTCGGGATGGACTGGCCGGTGATCTTGTCGGCCCAGCCGGCGAAGTGCCGGAACGTGCCCGCGGCCATCGGGATGTCGAGCATGGTGGGCTGGCCGACGGGCTTGCCGACGTCGAGGGCCTCGAGCCGGGCGAGGATCTCGCCGTCGCGCTCGATGAGATCGGCGACCTTGTTCAGGATCCGTCCGCGGGCGGCACCGGGCAGTGATCCCCATTCACCGTTCAGCTGCGACCGCGCCGCGGCGACGGCGTCGTCGATGTCCTGCCCGGTTCCGGCGGCCACGTCGACGAGGGGGCGTCCGGTGGCCGGGTTCAGGTCGGTGAACGTTCCGCCGTCCGACGCCGGACGCCACTGCCCGCCGATGAACAGCTGCGTGGCGGTTCCATCAGGAAGCCCTGTGGCACTGACGTTCTCGTGTACTGCGGTCATGGCGTCAACTCTCCCGGTGGTGTTGTGATGGCTGTCACAAGCATGCGGGTGTGGGGGCGGCGTCGTCTTGCACGCACGCGCATGGTTGTTGCTCGTATGCGCACCGATTCGCCGTCCGCGGGCACCGAGTCGCGGTTTCCTGACAGTAAACAGCGCTGTTACGATGCGGGCGTGACGACTCGACCCGAGACCGAGGTTCACCGCGACACGGGAGACCCCGCGCCCGTCGAGCGGGAGGTACCGTCCGACACGCCGACCGGGCCCGACCTGGAGAAGGTGATCGCCAGGCAGGTCCGGGCGCTCCGCAAGGCCAGCGGGCTGTCCGTCGGCGACATGGCGGCCAAGGTCGGGATCTCCAAGGCGATGCTGTCGAAGATCGAGAACTCGCAGACGTCGTGCAGTCTGTCGACGCTGGCGCGGCTCGCCGCCGGACTCGACGTGCCGGTGACCTCCCTGTTCCGGGGTGCAGACACCGCCCGCGACGCCGTGTACGTCGAGGCGGGCCACGGCGCGGTCATCGTCGGACGCGGCACCCGGGTGGGGCACCACTACGAACTCCTCGGCGCCCTGCGCGGGCAGCACAAGCGACTCGAACCGGTGCTGGTCACGCTCACCGACGCCAGCGAGACGTTTCCGCTGTTCCAGCACGCGGGCACCGAACTGCTGTACATGCTCGAGGGCGTCATGGTCTACGGGCACGGCGAGGCCGAGTACACGCTGCGACCGGGCGACTCGCTGCTCCTCGACGGCGAAGGCCTGCACGGTCCCAACGACCTCGTGCGGTTGCCCATCCGGTTCCTCGCCGTCACCGCGTACCCGGACCATCACGAGGAGTGACCCGCACGATCTCGTCCTTCCTCCACGCCGTGTGCCGGGCGTAGAGTGGCGGGTGGTTCGAAAGGTCGTGGTAGCAATGTTGGCGACAGTTCAGATAGCGTCCGGCGGAAAAGCGGCGCTGCCCTTCGATCCCGCCGAGCCGGTCAGCCTGGCCACCGCGGGCGCGATCGGCCTCTACTATTTCGATTACGGCACCGATGCGCGGATGAACGCGGATGATCACGGCGACTTCTACGTCGTTCAGATTCCCCTGTCGGGCACGGCCCGAATTACCTCCGGCGCACAAGAATTCGACTCGACCATGACGGTCGCGTCCATTCTGTCGCCGGGACGCCCCGCAAGCATGGAGTGGCACGAGGGGCAGTCTCAGCTGATCATCCGACTGGCGCGCCGAACCCTCGAGGAGCACCTGCAGGAAATTCTCGGGAGTCCACTCGGCCAACCCCTGCGATTCGAGCCGCAGATGGAACTCGCAAGCCCCGCTGTGTGCGGGTGGCGTGAGGCGGTCGAACTGCTCGAACACGAGGTCGCGAATCATGCGGCAATCACGGGTGATTCGGCCGCGATGGAGGAATTCGACCGAATTGTGCTGACCCAGTTCCTGTCCGCCCAGCCGAACAACTACAGCGATCAGCTTCGGAGTCTGGCTCAGAGCCTGACGTAGTCGGCGACGCAGCACGGCCCTGCCCGCGAAATCTGCGGACAGGGGCCGGTGTGCGTGCAACGCTGCATCAGGCCTTCGCGGGGTCTCCCACCGCTTCGGCGGTGATGGCTTCCGCGCCGAGCACCGCGTCCGCGCCGTGCTTGGATGCGCCGGTGAGGCCGACGGCGTCGAGCACGTATGCCGTCTCGCCGTGGACGGACACGTCGAGACCGTCGTATTCGCTGTCCTGGTCGGCCCGGATGCCCATGAACTTCTTCAGTGCCAGGACAATCACCAGGGTGACGACGAAGCAGTAGGCGAGAACGGCTGCCACGGCGACGCATTGGCGCCACAGCACGTCGAAGCCGCCGCCGTAGAGAAGTCCCGCTGCGCCGTTGGGTGCGGCCGGATCCGCGAGGAACCCGATGAGAACGGTGCCGAGGATGCCGCCGACCAGGTGCACGCCGACGACGTCGAGCGCGTCGTCGTAGCCGAGCCGGTACTTCCAGGAGACCGCGAAGCAGCAGACCGCGCCGGCCGCGGCGCCGACCGCCAACGCGCCGAGTGGTGAGACGGCGCCGCAGGCGGGCGTGATGGCGACCAGGGCGGCGATCAGTCCGGATGCCGCGCCGAGCGACGTGGCCCGGCCTTCTCGCAACTTCTCGACGGCCAGCCACGCGCAGATGCCTGCGCACGCGGCGGCGACGGTGTTGAGGATGACGACGGACGCGCTGTTACCGGCGGACAGCGCCGAGCCGCCGTTGAACCCGAACCAGCCGAACAGCAGGATGCCGGCGCCGAGCATCGTCAGGGGAAGGCTGTGCGGGCGCGGCGAGACGGGGAACGTCTTGCGGGTCCCGAGAACCAGGACGACGGCGAGGGCGGCGATGCCGGCGTTGATGTGCACCGCTGTGCCGCCGGCGAAGTCGATGGCGCCGAGGGTGTTGGCGATCCATCCGCCGATCACCGATCCGTCCGCCGAGTCGAACGCGAAGACCCAGTGGGCGACGGGGAAGTAGACGAACGTCGCCCACAGTCCGGCGAACAGCATCCACGCGCCGAACTTCATCCGGTCGGCCAGCGCACCCGAGATGAGTGCCACAGTGATAGCGGCGAACAACAGCTGGAATCCCGAGACCAGCGCGGGTGGCAGTCCGGGTTCGGCGGGGGCCTCCAGCAGTGCACTGGAGCCGAAGAACTCGAGCGGGTCGCCCAGGAGGCCGAGACCGCCGAGGGAATTGCCGAGCACGGCCGAGTAGCCGAACACGATCCACAGCACGCCGACGACGGCGAACGCGCCGAACGTCATCATGGCCATGTTGAGCGTGTTGCGCACGCTGACCATCCCGCCGTAGAACATGGCCAGGCCGGGCACCATCAGGCTCACCGCCGTGAAGGCCGCCAGAATCCAGGCGGTGTCGGCCGCAGCGACTGCTTCGTTCATAGTCGTCCACCTTGATCGAAGATGGCGGGACACTCGCAGTGTCCGCCGATGGGAATCAATGTCTATCGTCAGTGAACCAAAGCGGAGATTGCGAAAATAGTGCGTCGCGTGACGAATGCGTTACGGATTCGACCCCGGCTTTGTGTCGCTGAAGGGGAGACGTTGTATCGTGGCAGTGGACATTGTGAGTGAGGAGTATGGGTGACAACAGCTCGCGGGGCACGCATCATCCGTCGCGCGGAACGTCGCATCACGCCGTGGGCCAACGGTGCGGGGACGACCGCGGAGATCGCCGCCGGCGCCGCGTCCCGGTGGCGGTTCAGCGTCGCGACGCTCGACGGGAACTCGACGTTCTCGCCGTTCCCCGAGGTGGACCGCATCTTCACGGTGATCGGCGACCATCCGGTGTCGCTCGACTTCGGCGACGCCCCGGCGGTGATTCCGCGCCTCAGCCCGACCCCGTTCGCCGGTGAGGACGGCCCCGCCTGCGTGGCGGCCGGGGCGACCGAGGCGTTCAACGTCATGGTCCACCGGTCCACGACGGCCGCCTCGGTGGACATCGTCGAGATCGGAACGGCGCACGAGATGCCCGCCGGCGGAAGGGAGGCCGTCCTCGCCCTGGTCCTGAGCGGAGGCCTCACGACGGACCTCGGGTCACTCGAACCCGGCGACTGCCTGCTCGTCGAACAGGGGTCGGTGCACCTGTCCGGACCGGCGTCGGTCGTGCTCGCCCAGGTCCTCCCCAGGTGAGTGGCAAAGCGTGCCGGGGGACACTTTGGCACTCACCTGGGGGAGTCGCCTCGGGATGGATCTGAACCAACAACGCGTCGCGTGATGCACCGTGCATCACCTGCGGATGCCGGTGATGCACCGTGCATCACCACCCCGGTCTTTCTTCGCAGCTTGTCGTTTTCGCCATGAGTGTCGGTCAGACTGTCGAGGCCAGGGTCGCGTTGTAGTGCGCGAGCATCCGTTCGACGAGCACCAGGCCGATCGTGCTCGGGAGTGGCACGGAATCATCGCTGTTGACGGTGAGAGCGGGATGGGCGGTCTGGGTGGGATCGGTGGCGAGCATCCACGCGAACTTGTCCTCGTTGTGCCTGCAGCGGTACACCAGTCCGTCGGCCGACGGCGCCGCCGCGAACAGTGCACGCGCCCAGGTTCGGTCGTTCTCGCCCAGATCCTCCCCAGGTGAGTGCCAAAGCGTGCCGGGGCACACCGTGGCACTCACCTGGGGCCATCACCTCGCGGTCGATCTGAACTATCAACGCGTCGCGTGATGCACCGTGCATCACATGTGGATGTGGGTGATGCACGGTGCATCACCGAAGGTCGCGGCCGGATGCGAGCGGGTCCAGTCCGGAATCGTCGTGCACTCTCGCTGAGTTCGATGGGAGATGGCTGCTCCGAGGGGTGGTGGCGGCGGTGATGCACCGTGCATCACCCGGAGATTGGTGATGCACCGTGCATCACCACCC
>NZ_JBHUSF010000346.1:0-9320 GCF_042673295.1 Rhodococcus sp. NPDC057014 | reverse complement strand
GCTCCGAATGCCGGAGCGGGGCCTTCCTGCGTTGGTGCCGAGTCTTACTCGCCGACCGTGACGTCGACGTTGTGCACGCCTGCGCTCGTCGGGCTCACCGTGGCGGTGCCGTTGCCGGAGCTGGACAGTGCACGCACGGTCCAGTCGCCGGGAGCGGCGAAGAAGCGGAAGTCTCCGGTGCCCGAGGCGACGACCTCGGCGGTGAACTCTCCGCCGCCGTCGAGGAGACGCACGAACGCTCCACCGATCGGCTGGCCGTCAGCGGCGAGAACGCGGCCGGTGATGACCGTTTCCTTCTCGACGTCGACGCCCGCGGGCAGGGTCTGGGTCTGTACAGGTGCTCCACACATGGCTCAGTGAACCTCCAACTCGATGGGTGCGCCGACGAGTGAGCCGTATTCGACCCAGCTGCCGTCGTAGTTCTTGACATCGGACTTGCCGAGGATTTCCTTGAGCACGAACCAGGTGTGGCTGGAGCGCTCGCCGATTCGGCAGTACGCGATGGTGGGCTTCGACTCGTCGTAGCCCTTCTCCGAGTACAGCTTCTCCAGGTCGTCGTCCGACTTGAAGGTGCCGTCCTCGTTCGCGGTGGTGCTCCACGGGATGTTGATGGCCGTGGGGACGTGTCCACGCTGCTGCGCCTGCTCCTGCGGCAGGTGCGCGGGGGCGAGGATCTTGCCGGAGAACTCGTCGGGCGAACGCACGTCGACGAGGTTCTTGTTGCCGATGGCGTCGATGACCTCGTCGCGGAAGGCGCGGATCGTCAGGTCGGGTGCGTCGGCCTTGTACTGCGTGGCCGGGCGGGACACGGTCTCCTTGGAGAGGGGGCGTCCGTCGAGCTCCCACTTCTTGCGGCCGCCGTCGATCAGCTTGACGTCCTGGTGGCCGTACAGCTTGAAGTACCAGTACGCGTATGCCGCGAACCAGTTGTTGTTGCCACCGTAGAGAACGATGGTGTCGTCGTTGGCGACACCCTTGGCCGACAGGAGGTCGGAGAACTGCTGCTGGTTCAGGAAGTCACGACGGACCCCGTCCTGCAGGTCCTTCCGCCAGTCGAGGCGGATGGCGCCTTCGATGTGGCCGCCGTCGTATGCGCTGGTGTCCTCATCCACCTCGACGAAAACGGTCTTGGGGGCGTTGAGGTTCTGCTCAGCCCAGTCGGCGGAGACTAGGACATCGGAGCGAGCCATGGTGTTCCTTTCGATGTGTTCTTACTTGTGTCGGGTGGATCGTGCGGTGGTTCCGGGTGTGAAACTTTCAGGCCGCGGGCCTCAGGCGTGCGACGAGTGGATAGATCTGGCAGCCGAGACAGAACCCGAATGCGGCGTTGAGGAACGCCGCGAACAGGGCGAATGCGGTGGCCACGGCGCCGACGATGCCGGAGCCGGCGAGGAAGCCGACGGTGCCGACGGCGGCGAAGACGAATCCGACGAGTTGCGCGAACCGCAGCGGTGCGGCCGGTTCCCGTTCGCTCGCCGGAGCGAGTCGCGGCGCGACGAGGGTGCCGAAGATCCGGCCGTACGGGCTGCGCCGCGGCCCGGAGGCCGCACCTGCCGCGAAGACGACCGCCTGCAGTGCCAGCAGAATTCCGGCTGCGACCAGCGAGAACGTCGACACGACGAGGACGGCGACGAGGACTGCGGTGGTGACCCAGGCGGCGAACCGGGGGCCACGAACGTCGACCTGCTCGACCTCGAGTGTTGTGGACATGAGAAGTGCTCCTGCGTTGAGTCCTGAATGCTTGCCTGGCGCCGAGCAACGACGGACGACGTCGTCATCGGGTTTCGATCACGTGCGCGGAGTCCGCGGTGTCAGCAGAAAGCGACAGCCCTGGTGATCAGCAACAGGTACAGCAACAAGCCCCGAGGCGGCACAGGTCTACCGTGCGGCGTCGGGTGAGCATGAGCTCGTGGCTGGATTGCACGGCGACGAGTTTACCCGGTTCTTCAGGATTTTGAAGCCGGGGGCCGGGTGAGGGGTCCGAGCGCCGCCTTCAGGTCGGCCGCCGAGGGCACGCCGGACACCCGGAAGCGTTGCTGCAGGTCGGCGTCGAGAATGAACGTCGTCGGCAACGACAGAACGCCGAGTTCCTTGGCGAGAGCGGGATACTCGTCGATGTCGACTTCCACCTCCACGGGTGGTTCGGGCTCGTCGGCGAGGTCCGCGACGACCTGTCCGACGACCCTGCGCACCGCCGCGCAGGGTCCGCACCACTCGGCGGAGAAGTGGAGAACGGTGGCCTGCCGACCGTGCCCCGAACCCGGTCCGACACCCGCCGCCTCGAGGAGCGTGCGACGCTCGCCGGTCACGACCGCGGTCGTCTCGCCGGTGGTCCGGACCTTCCCCTGGCGACGCTGCCAGACGAGCCCGAACACCACGGCCGCGACCAGTGCGATCAGTAACAGTGTGATTCCGGTCATCGGCTCTGCAGTTCGTTCAGGTCGATCGTGACGTTGTCGCCGACGCCCTCGATGACGATCTGGGAGCCCTCCGCGTACACCTCTGTCGGCTGGACGCCGAACGGGAGTTCCTTCGGGTCGATCGTCCGGGTGAACAGGCCGAGGATCGCGGGGGCGAGGGGGTCGGGGATGGTGAAGTCGGCGTGGCCCTCGGGCCCGAAGTAGAAGTCGCTGGCGACGATCTTCACCTGTCCGCCGTCGAGGACCAGGTCGGCCTGCACGCTGACGGTGGTCTCGATCGGTCCGACGGGGACGGTGCCGGTGAGGACGACGCCGCCCGCGGTCGGCATCCCGGAGCCGCCGGAACCGCCGGTGCCGTCCGACTTGCTGGCCGGCGGAGCGGAAACCTGCAGGTCGGGGATGTCGAGGAAGCGCCCGAGGTCGGTGGCGTCGATGAGCATGCGGCCGGAGAGGTGATCGACCGGAAGGGTCTTCACGGAGCCGTCGACGAGGTCGGACAGCGGCGCGGACACGCCGAGCAGGGTGGATTCGATGGTCACCTCACCCACCACGTCACTCTTCACTCCCTGGGCGCGGATCTCGATGTTCTCGTACTTTCCGTCCCACGCCTGGGTGAGGAACGGGAAGCCGTGCACCGTCACCTCGGGATCGGCGGTGAGGGACGCGCCGGCCCGCAGTTCCCGCGACACCCGGTACTCGGCGTAGGCCGCCGAACCGAAGTCGACGACGAGTCCGAGTGCCACGAGGAAGACGATTCCGATGATGAGTTTCCGCACGGCCCCATTGTGACGGACACAGTTCCAAGCGGCGCCGGTGCAACCTCCGCGCCGGTTGCCGGGGTTCGGTGCGACGGACCTTGACGGCGGCGCGCTACTCTGTCACCGACAAAAGTGTCGATACCTTCAGTGTCGATCTACCTGGACCGGCGGACGAACGATCCGTCGGCCGGTCCAGGTACGACGGCGACGAGATGGGAGGCTGTGTGGAGCTACTGCTTCTTACCTCCGACCCCAACCCCGAGGCAGTGCTGCCTGCCCTCGCCCTGCTGGCGCATTCGGTGCGGCCTGCCCCGACGGAGGTGTCCTCTCTCCTGGAAGCGAGCTCCGCCGACATCGCCCTGGTGGACGCGCGCACCGATCTCGCGGCGGCCCGCGGCCTCTGCCGGCTGCTGGGCAGCACGGGTTCAGCGGTCCCCGTGGTGGCGGTGCTCACCGAGGGTGGCCTGGTGGCAGTCAATTCCGACTGGGGGCTCGACGACATCCTGCTCCCGGGCACCGGACCGGCCGAGGTGGACGCCCGCCTCCGACTGCTGGTCGGACGCACCGGCGGCGTCGCCAGCCCGGAGGCGTCGGGCAAGATCACGCTCGGCGAACTGGTCATCGACGAGGGCACGTACACGGCCCGGCTGCGTGGCCGCCCCCTCGACCTCACCTACAAGGAGTTCGAACTCCTCAAGTACCTGGCGCAGCACGCGGGTCGCGTCTTCACCCGCGCGCAGTTGCTGCAGGAGGTGTGGGGATACGACTTCTTCGGTGGTACCCGCACGGTCGACGTCCACGTGCGTCGCCTGCGGGCCAAGCTGGGCAGCGAGTACGAATCCTTGATCGGTACAGTCCGCAACGTCGGATACAAGGCCGTGCGTCCCACGCGCAGCAAGTCGGGTGCGCCGGTGCCGCCGGTCGACGACCTCGACGCCGAAGATGCAGATTTCGAATCCGCGGAAGGACCCGTGATCCAGTGAGCGCTTCGGTGCAGTCCTGGACCGATCGACTCGACGGGAAGCAGGCCGCGGACGTGTCCGCGCTGCTCGACCGCGCGACCGCGGCGGACGGAACCGCGCCCGTGTCGGAGCAGGGCGTGCACGCCGTGTCCGGCGCCGGTGGCGACGGTGTCCGTCATCTCGTGGAGACCGACGCCGATCGGATCGTCGGGTACGCGCAGTTGCAGCCCGGTCGTGGCGAGCACCCCGCGATGGCCGAACTCGTGGTCGATCCCGAGGCCCGCGGCCGGGGGGTCGGTGGCCGACTGGTCACCGAGGTCCTGTCCGAGGGTGGCCCGGACACCCGGGTGTGGGCGCACGGCAACCTGCCCGCGGCACAGGCGGTGGCGCACCGCCTCGGGCTGAGCGGTGCCCGTGAACTGCTACAGCTCCGGCGCCCGCTCGACGGGGCGGAACTTCCGGAAATCGTTGTTCCGGAGGATATTTCGCTTCGCGTGTACCGGGGCGTCGAGGACGATCCGGAGGTGCTGCGGGTCAACGCCGCCGCCTTCGCCTGGCATCCCGAGCAGGGGTCGTGGACCGAACGAGAGATGGCCGAACGCCGCGCGGAGGCCTGGTTCGATCCGGCCGGGCTGTTCATGGCGTTCGCCACGTCGGACGAGGAGCGGCTGCTCGGATTCCACTGGACCAAGGTGCACCCGCAGCAGGGCGACGAGCCGGCCATCGGCGAGGTCTACGTGGTGGCCATCGGACCCGACGCCCAGGGGCGCGGTCTCGGCCGATTGCTCACACTCGCCGGACTGCACTACCTGCGCGACCGCGGGCTCGGTGCGGTGCTGCTCTACGTCGAGGGCGACAACACGTCGGCGCTGCACACCTACGACCGGCTCGGGTTCGAGCGGTTCCACACCGACGTCGCGTACGCGCGAGCCTGAGGCGCTCCTCTACTTCGGCACCCGTCGTTCGTCTCGGAAATATGGGCGAATGCTCGGTCTGTTCACTTTCCGTTCACCGATCGTGGTCCAACTGGACATTAGCTACCCCTAGGTTTCTCCGTGGGCAGCGCCGTGCTGCCTGGTGCAGGATCCTCCCGGTCCGCGCCTCATGTCGCCGCCCGATCGAGGGCGAGACGGTATTTCCGGAGGACTAGGTGAATCTCAAGCGCAGTGGCGCCCTGCTCGGTGCAGTGGCCCTGGGTGCCATGACCTTGGCCGCGTGTGGCAGCGACAACAACACCGCGTCGAGCGGCGTCGACGCAGCCGCCTCGAACGCGACGTGCGAGGGCAAGGCCAACCTCTCCTCGGCCGGCTCCTCGGCGCAGAAGAACGCCATGGACCAGTTCGTCTCCACCTACATCTCCGTGTGCCAGGAAAAGGGCAAGACCGTCAACCTGGCGTACAACCCCAGCGGTTCCGGTGACGGACGTACCCAGTTCATCGCCGGCCAGATCGACTTCGCCGGTTCCGACTCGGCGATCAAGGCCGAGCAGGCCGAGCAGGCCAAGGCGCGCTGCGTCGGCGGCGAGGCGTGGAACCTTCCCCTCGTCTTCGGACCCGTCGCAGTGGCCTACAACCTCGACGGCGTCGAGGACCTGGTGCTGAACGGTGAAGTGACCGCCAAGATCTTCAACGGCACCATCAAGAAGTGGAACGACCCGGCCATCGCCGCCCTCAACCCGGGCGCCACCCTGCCGGACCAGGACATCACCGCGATCATCCGCTCGGATTCCTCGGGAACCACCGACAACTTCCAGCAGTACCTCACGGCCGCCTCCAACGGCGCCTGGACCACCGGTGCCGGCTCCGACTTCACCGGTGGCATCGGTGAGGGCGCCAAGGGTTCCGCCGGTGTCGCGCAGGCAGTGGCCTCCGCGCCCGGATCGATCACCTACGTCGAGAAGTCGTACGCGGACCAGAACAAGCTGTCGGCAGCGCAGATCGACACCGGCTCCGGCCCGGTCGCCCTGTCCGACGAGTCCGCCGCGAAGGCCATCGAGGGTGCGCAGTTCAAGGGTGCGGGTGTGGGCGATCTGACGCTCGACCTCGCCTCGATCTTCGGTACCAAGGAAGCGGGCGCGTACCCGCTGGTGCTCGCCACCTACGAGATCGTGTGCTCGAAGGGTTATGACGCCGACACCTCCGCAGCGGTCAAGTCGTTCCTGGCCAGCGCCGCCAACGAGGGTCAGAACAACCTGGCCGAGCAGGGTTACGTGCCGCTGCCCGACTCCATGAAGGAGAAGCTGAACGCGTCGGTCGCCGCAATCGGCTGATTCACACGGTAAGTCGTTCGGACCCGCCCATGACTCGATATTCTGACGATGAAAGATTGGGAGCGCAGATGAGTGAAGCGCACACCGAATCAGTACCTCGCGCCTCCGGCTCCGCTTCCGGCGGGGCCGGGGTGGGCGGTCCGAACGGCACCCCGGAGGCCGAGTTGAGTTCCACCAAGGCCGAAACCCCGACCCCGACCGGCACTCCTCGCGGCAAGGCCGTCGCGAGGCCGGGGGACCGGATCTTCAAGTTCCTCGCGACCACGTCGGCGATCGTCATCTCCATCCTCATCGCCGCGATCGGCATCTTCCTCGTCTGGCGTGCTGTTCCGGCGCTGAGCCGGAACCAGGTCAACTTCCTCACCAGCCGCGAATGGGTCACCCAGAACATCAACGCCATGGCGTTCGGTGTGCTCGACCTCTTCCAGGTGACGGTTCTGGTGTCGCTGTTCGCGCTCGTGCTCGCGATGCCGGTTGCGCTGGGTATCGCGATCTTCCTCACCGAGTACTCGCCGAGTTGGCTCAAACGCCCGCTGGCGTACGTCATCGACCTGCTGGCCGCAGTGCCGTCGATCGTCTACGGCCTGTGGGGTCTGCTGGTGTTCGCTCCCGCGATCAAGCCACTTGCCGTGTGGCTCAACGAAAAGCTCGGCTGGTTTCCGCTGTTCGCGACGGGCAGCGGATCCATCACCGGCGGCGGCACCATCTTCACGGCGGGCATCGTGCTCGCCGTCATGATCCTTCCGGTCATCACCGCGGTCACCCGCGAGGTGTTCGTCCAGACACCGACATCCCAGATCGAGGCGGCGCTCGCCCTCGGCGCCACCCGGTGGGAAGTGGTGCGTACCACGATCATTCCGTTCGGCAAGTCCGGCTACATCAGCGGGTCGATGCTCGGCCTCGGTCGCGCCCTCGGTGAGACCATGGCGCTGTACCTGATCCTGCGCACCACGTCGCAGCCCTTCGGATGGTCGCTGTTCGACGGCGGCGCCACCATCGCGTCCAAGATCGCCCTCGGCTACGCGGAGTTCAACAACAACATCCAGGCCGGCGCGTACATCGCCGCAGGTCTGGTGCTCTTCGTACTCACGTTCGTCGTGAACGCCGCGGCCCGCGCCGTGATCGCAGGAAAGAAGGACTGACCCATGACCGCGACACTCGACAAGCCGGTCAAGGCACCCACCTTCCGGGGTGTGGGAACCCGCCGTCGAATCACCGACCTCACCGCCACCGTTCTCGTGACGCTGGCAGTGCTCGTCGCCCTCATCCCGCTGGTGTGGGTCCTGATCACCGCCGTCGTCAAGGGCATTCCCGCCCTGACGTCGGCCACCTGGTTCACCCACTCGCTGAGCGGACTCACGTCGTCGGCGGCGGGCGGCGGCATCTATCACGCGCTGATCGGCACGATCCTGCAGGGACTCGTCTGCGCGGTCCTGTCCATCCCGCTCGGGCTGTTCGTCGCGATCTACCTCGTCGAGTACGCCGACCGGAAGTCGCGGCTGGCGAAGCTGACCACGTTCATGGTCGACATCCTCAGCGGTGTCCCGTCGATCGTGGCGGCCCTGTTCATCTACGCCCTGTGGATCGCGACGTTCGGTTTCCCGAAGTCCGGGTTCGCGGTGGCGCTCGCCCTGGTCCTGCTGATGGTGCCCGTCGTCGTCCGTAGCACGGAGGAGATGCTCCGCATCGTGCCGCAGGACCTGCGCGAGGCGTCGTACGCGCTGGGTGTTCCGAAGTGGAAGACGATCGCCAAGATCGTGCTGCCCACCGCGCTGCCGGGCATCATCACCGGCGTCATGCTGGCGCTGGCCCGCGTGATGGGCGAGACCGCTCCGCTGCTGATCCTGGTGGGGTACGCACCCTTCATCAACTTCAACCTGTTCGGTGGCGAGATGGGCACCCTGCCCGGCGTCATGGTCGCCGAGATGAACAACCCGACCGATGCCGGTACCAACCGCATCTGGGGCGCGGCGCTGACGCTGATCCTGCTCATCGCCATCCTCAACATCGCGGCCAAGGTCGTCGGCCACTTCTCACAGGTCCGCAGCAAGTGACACATACACTCGATTTCGTACATCAATCAGTAGGGAGCCGGTAATGGCCAAGCGTCTGGATCTCAAGGACGTCAACATCTACTACGGCAAGTTCCACGCCGTCGCCGATGTCGGGCTGTCGGTCCCCCCGCGGAACGTGACCGCGTTCATCGGTCCGTCCGGTTGCGGCAAGTCGACCGTGCTGCGTTCGCTGAACCGCATGCACGAGGTGACTCCCGGTGCGCGCGTGGAGGGTTCGATCCTCCTCGACGGTGAGGACATCTACGGTTCCGGCATCGACCCGGTCGGCGTCCGCAAGACGATCGGCATGGTGTTCCAGCGTCCCAACCCGTTCCCGACGATGTCCATCAAGGACAACGTCGTGGCCGGCCTCAAGCTGCAGGGCGAGCGCAGCAAGAAGCGTCTCGACGAGGTGGCCGAACGGTCGCTGCGCGGCGCGAACCTGTGGAACGAGGTCAAGGACCGTCTCGACAAGCCCGGTGGCGGACTCTCCGGAGGTCAGCAGCAGCGTCTGTGCATCGCCCGGGCCATCGCCGTCTCGCCCGACGTCCTGCTGATGGACGAGCCCTGCTCGGCGCTCGACCCCATCTCGACCCTCGCGATCGAGGACCTCATCACGGAGTTGAAGAAGGACTTCACCATCGTGATCGTCACCCACAACATGCAGCAGGCGGCGCGTGTGAGTGACCAGACCGCGTTCTTCAACCTCGAGGCCACCGGCAAGCCGGGGCGTCTCGTCGAGATCGACGACACCGAGAAGATCTTCTCCAACCCGACGCAGAAGGCCACCGAGGACTACATCTCGGGCCGCTTCGGATAACGCTCACCGACGAGAACGCCCCGGCAGGATCTTCGGC
>NZ_JBHUSF010000345.1:0-9321 GCF_042673295.1 Rhodococcus sp. NPDC057014 | reverse complement strand
GTATTAGGCAGGGTGCCCGACGAGCGTCATCACGCGGTCGACCAGCGCGTCGTCGCGCGCCGCATTGGCGATGACCAGTGTCTGCAGGCGGGGGGCGTCGGCGGCAAGAGGCCGGTAGGTGACACCCGGAACGGTCCCGTCCCGGATCTCCCGGGGGACCAGACACACGCAATGCGCGGATGCGACCAAACCGAGCATTCCCATCAGGCTGTCCGCTCGGCCGCCGTCCCGGGGTTCGAAGCCTGCGGCGCGGCAACCCGCGTAAATCAACTGGCTGAGCCCGGGCAACGCGGTCGCGGACGGCAGCGCGAAATCTTGATGCCGCAAGTCGGCCAGGACGATGTCGTCCCGAGAGGCGAGATCGTGCCCGGCGGGCAGAGCGCACACCAGCGGTTCGTCGTGCAGGAGCCGGATATCGAGGTGTTCCGGGTCGGACAGTGGCGCTCGCACCACGGCGAAGTCCAGTCGCCGGCTGCGCACCATGTCGGCGAGTTCGGCGGAGGTGCGTTGATGGAGGTGGATGCGTAGTCCGGGCAGGTTGTCGTGGACCATGCCGATCAGACGGGGGACCGAGACGTAGGAGGCGCCGCTGACGAACCCGAGGCGCAACGTGCCCTCGGTACCTTGCGCGATCCGTCTGGCCCGCTCGGCCGCGGAACTCTGTGCGTCCAGGAGGTGTCGTGCATCGAGAGCGAACGCCTTTCCCGCGGGGGTGAGTTGCACCTGGCGGGTGCTTCGTTCCAGCAGCGGAACTCCGATGGTCTTCTCGAGGCGTTTGATCGCCTGAGTGAGGGGCGGCTGGCTCATGGACAGTCGCTCGGCGGCGCGGGTGAAGTGACGCTCTTCGGCGACCACGACGAACTGCTCGAGTAGCCGTCGCGAAAAATCCATATCGTCCATAATATTAATGGTGCCACAATTAGTATTGGATATAGTTCGTCATCGGGGCTTTCATTATGGTGTGAAGCACGACGACACCGGTTCGATCGCATCGAGCACATCCATTCCCCCCGGCCCGCGGGAACCAGCTCCCCATCCCATTGCGACGGGCGGTCCCCTGCAAGGACTTCGCGTGATCGAACTGGCCACGATCATCATGGGCCCCTACGCCGGTCAGCAATTCGGCGACCTCGGCGCGGACGTGATCAAGGTCGAGGCTCCCGGCGGGGATCCGACACGCCAGTTCGAACCGAAACGCCATCCGGGGATGGGCGGCCCAACCCTCAATCTCAACCGCAACAAGCGAAGTGTCACACTCGATCTCAAGGATGCATCCGATCGAGATTCGCTCTTCGCGTTGCTCGAGACCGCAGATGCCTTCATCACCAATATTCGCCCCGGCGCCCTCGAGCGACTGTCGCTGGGATGGGTGGACGTGGCCGCAGTCAATCCACGTCTGGTGTACGCCACCGCACAAGGATTTCGGTCCGACTCGGCGATGCGGGACAACGCCGCCTACGACGACATCATCCAGGCAGCCACCGGGCTGGTGTGGCTCAACGAGCAAGTCTCCGGACAGCCGCACTATATCCCCTCGGTGGTGGCCGACAAGGTGTGCGGGCTGATGATGGTGCAATCGGTACTCGCCGCCCTCCACTACCGGGACCGCACCGGACGCGGACAGCACGTCGAAATCCCAATGGCAGACACCATGATCGCCTTCAATCTCGTCGAGCACCTCGCCGGAGCAACACTCGATCCGGCCGACGATAGCGAGTACGGCTACCGGCGAGTGCTCAGCCGCGAACGCAAGGCCTGCCGAACCTCCGACGGGTGGATGTGCATCCTGCCCTACAACGACGCGAACTGGCGGGACTTCTTCGAGTTCGCCGGCGACCCCGAAGCGGCGACCGATCCCCGGTTCACCACCATGGCCGGCCGCGTCGCGAATTCCGATGACCTGTACGCCAGAATGCGCTCCCTCACAGCACAGTTCAGCACCGCCGAGTGGCAGCGCCTGTGCGACGACGCAAGCATTCCGGCGCATCCGGTCTACAGCCTCGCCGAAAGCGCGACCAGCCGCTACGCGCAGGACGGCGGGCTGCTGACCATCGCCGAACACCCCACCGAGGGGCCGTACCAGCTGATCGGGCACCCGGTCCGGTACTCCGAGACACCGGCCCAACTGCGCCGGCACTGCCCGGCGCACGGGCACCACACCCAGTCGGTCCTCGACGACCTCGACCATCGGCAGCGGAGCCGAGCATGAGGCCTGCCACGTACCTCCCGACCCCACCTGTCATATCACCGTGAATGGAGACGCACTGTCATGACCTCCTCCAGAGGTGACCTCGTCGTCACCGTCGACAACCACATCGGGCGCATCACCCTCAACCGGCCCGCGAAGAAGAATTCCTTCACCGTGGACATGCTCGACGACTGGGCGCGGGCGCTGCGCGAGTTCCAGCGGGACGAGCGGGTGCGGGTGGTCGTCGTCCGCGGCACGGGCGAGGCGTTCTGCGCCGGCGCCGATCTCGCCGACATCGGCGAGATCGATCGCACACCGTTGACCAACCGGAAACTGATGACCGACACGGTCCACCAGGTGGCACGTGCGGTCGATGACCTGACCAAACCGCTGATTGCCGGGGTGAGCGGGCCCGCCGTCGGCGCCGGGATGGACATGGCCCTGATGTGTGACTACCGGATCGCCTCGACGGCGGCCCGGTTCTCCGAGGGGTACATCCGCGTCGGCCTGGTACCCGGTGACGGCGGCTGCTTCTACCTCCCGCGGCTGATCGGCCGCCCTCGCGCGCTGCGGCTGCTGTGGACCGGCGAGTTCGTCACCGCAGACCAGGCACTCGACTGGAATCTCGTCGACGAAGTCTGCGCCGCCGAGGAGTTCGACATCCGACTCGACGCGTTCGCCACCCAGATCGCCCGGCAGCCCCCCGTGGCGGTCCAGATGATCAAGAACGCGGTACGCCAATCCGATACCGGCGACCTGCGGTCGGCGCTCGATCTCATCGCCTCACACCAGGCGGTGGCGATGACCACTGCCGACTCGATCGAGGCGCTCGACGCCTACACCACCCGACGTACCCCCGCCTTCGAGGGACGATGACAAGCCAGGACACGATGACTACACGAGAACAAACGCTGCGCGCGGCGGTGCGCGAACTGTGCGCCGACTGGGACTACCAACCCCGATGCGACGCCTGGGGCGGCGAGGCCGACCCCGACTTCAGCCGGGAACTCGGGCGGCGCGGACTCCTCGCGCTGACCTGGCCGAAAGACCTCGGCGGGACCGCGGAATCGAACCTCTCCCGCCTTGCGGTCACCGAGGAACTGCTCCGGGCCGGCGCACCGGTTTCTTACCACTGGGCGGGCGAACGGCAGATCGGCCCCACCCTGATCCGTCACGGCAGCCGGGAACTCCAGGACGAATTCTGTCCCCGCCTGGCCAGGGCCGAGATCAGCTTCGCGCTCGGGATGAGTGAACCGGACGCCGGCTCCGACCTGGCCGCGGTCCGCACCACGGCCACCCGCACCGACGAGGGCTGGGTCATCAACGGCCGCAAGGTCTGGACGAGCGGCGCCCACTTCGCCGACTACCTCTACGTCCTGGCCCGCACCTCCAAGAGCGAGGACCGGCACGCCGGTCTGAGTGAGTTTGTGGTCGACACCGCCGCGCCCGGGGTACATGTGCAACCGATCATCGGCATGGACGGAGGACATCACTTCAACGAGGTCGTCTTCGACGAGGTGCAGGTGCCCGACCGGTGGCTGATCGGCACCGAGGGGCACGGCTGGCAGCAGGTCATCTCGCAGCTTGCGTTCGAACGCGGTGGCCCCGAACGGTTCCTGTCGATGTATCCGCTTCTGGGTGCGGTCCTCGACGCCGATGTACTCGATGACACCGACCGCGCCGCACTGCGCGTGCTCACCGCGCAGCTGACGGTGCTGCGCTCACTCGCGCGGGACATCGCGGCCGCCTTGGACGCCGGACGCAGCCCGGTCGCTGAGGCCGCCACCAGTAAGTACCTCGGAAATCGGCTCGAATTGGCGATGCTCGACTTCGTCCGGCCCCTGCTGGGCCGGTGCGATGAGCGCGTACGGGGGCTGTTCGACGCGGCCGTGATCGCCTCCCCGAAGTCGGGCCTGCGCGGCGGCGCCGCCCCGGTCATGCTGTCCATCGTCACGAAGGAAATGCAATGAGCACCACGATTCTCACCGACGAAGGCGCGCAACTGGCGGCGACCGTCGCCGATGTGGCGGCGACCTGGGTACTCCCGGTCGCGGGCGGCCTCGTCTCGGAGGCCGAACACTTCCACGATCAGTGGAAGGTCGCCGAGGAATTGGGATGGACCACGATTCTCGACGAGGTCGACTGCACCAGCTTCGAGGGGTTGACCGAGTCGGCCGACCTCATCGACGCCGCCGCCGCCGTCATCCGCACCCTCGCCCACGCCGGCGCCGCCCTTCCCGTCCGCCAGACCCTGGTTGCACGCGCCCTGGCCTCCGAGCCGATCCCTACCGGGCCGGTCGTTGTCAGCGCGCACTCGTTCGGGGTCTGGGATCCGATTGCGACCGTCTTCGTCGATTCCGACGGCACCACTCAGGACTGGGCGGCGCAGGGTTCGGTGGATCGCGATGTCGCGGCCCGTCCGCTGCACCGACCCGGCGACCTGGAGGACCTCGGGGATCGACCCGACGGTGTGCTGGCCCAGTTCCTGCTCGTCCAGGAGATCGCGGGCGCAGCGTCCGGCGCGATCGAGCAGGCGCGCGCCTACGTTTCCAGCCGGGTGCAGTTCGGCCGTCCCCTGATCAAGCTTCCCGCGGTGGCACAGGAGCTGGGGCGGCTGACGATCGCGCAGCGGCAACTCGACGAGGCGATCGCCGAGTTCGCGCGCCGCCTGCACACCGCATCCCCCGATCGGATTCGCTTCGCTGCCACCGCGGCCCGGGCGCTCGCCGGCGAGGTCGCCTCCGATGTCGCCACGCAGACCCACCAACTGCACGGTTCCCTCGGATTGACCGCCGACGCGACGCTGCGGCACCGCACCCTGCTGCTGTGGGCGGACCGGGACGAGGGTCTGTACCAGCGCAGCTGGGGCGTGCACACCCTCCCGCACCGCGAGGTCGACCTGTGGTCGCTGAGCCAGCCGGAGCACACGCACCGACTCTGACCGACCGCGTCACCCTTCCGCCCGGACCCCCGTCGGGATCAGGCAGGCCCAGAGAGCGGCACCCGGGATACCCGCGGGCCATCCCGAATCGGGGTGGAGGAAGTAGTGCGCCGGCGACCCGAAGGGTGGCGCACTCCGTCGAGCCCGGGCCCAGGCGCGTGTTGTCTACGCGCCTGGGTAAGGAGGATCAAGCAACCATAAAGGGTCGAGCGACCCTGAAACACAGTGGCGCGCAGCGCACATCTTGCGCTACCGACGGGGATCGCGTCAGCTGCGCGTACCTGCTGCGGCGCGGGCAAATCCCAGAATTCCTTCCGCGCTGCTGGCCATATGCTCGGTCATCAGGCGGCGTGCCCGTTCGCCGTCTCCGGCTTCGATCGCCGCGAGGATCTCGTGGTGCTGGGCGTTGGTGGTGTGCCGGGCCTGCGGACCCACCCGGAACGCCCCCATCAGTGGAGTCAACTCGGCCTGCAATTCCGTCTCTGCTCGCGCCAGCCGGTGCGACCGCGTGCAGGACGCGATGGTGACGTGAAAGGTCGCATCACATCTGCGGAATTCCTCGAACGTCTCTGTGGCGTCCATACGTTCGACCAGTTGCCGCATCTCGGCGAGATCCTCGGCCGTCGCGCGTTCGGCGGCCAGCGCCGCGCTCTCCCCGCCGATGGCGATGCGATAGTCGGTGAGGTCGGTGATGTACTCGTCGGTGATCGTCGCGATCCGCTTCTGCGCCTCGCGCTCGGGGACCGTGAGAGCCAGTTCCTTGACATAGGTGCCGCCCTGGCGACCGCGCCGGGTCTCGACGTAGCCGGCTTCGCGCATCACCGCGAGTGCTTCGCGCAGCGTCATCGCGGAGATCCCCAGCTGCTCGGCCAGTTCCGACTCGGAGGGAAGGCGCGCTCCGACATCGAAGATACCCAAGCCGATGGCATCGCCGAGGCGGCGAATGGTCTGCGCGACCAGCCCCTCGCCGCCGATCGGGGACAGGATGACACTGCGGACGAACAGGGACGCCGGTGAGGGGGTCCGGGAATCGGACGCCGAGTCATTTGTATCCATTATCTTCACAGCATAGAGGTCAAGGGCAAGTGAAGTCGAGCCTTGCACCTCTAACATCTAATGTTAGAGTTAAAATATGAGTATTGAATCAGCTACCGACGGCAATCTGCTGAAGATCACCGACCCGGGTTTCTCCGCGATGGGCGAGGAGATCCGTGCGGCCAGGGAACGAAACTGGTATGCCCGAACCACTTACGGTCTCGCTGTCCTACGCCACGATGAGGTGGGAGCTCTGCTCAAGGATCGCCGCCTCCGGCAGGGAAGCTGGTCGTGGCCCGCGCAGAACGGCATCACCGACGGTGTGCTCTCGGACTGGTGGAAGAACTCCCTGGTCGGCATGGAGGGTGAGGACCATGCCCGTATCCGCAAGCTCGTCAACCCCGCGTTCTCCCACTCCGTCATCGCGACGATGACCGAGAGTTTCCGCGAACTCGCCCACCAGCTCATCGACCGGTTCGCTGATTCCGGCGCATGCGAATTCATGACGGACTTCGCCGAACCGTACTCGTCTCGCGCCCTGTGCCGGCTGCTCGCCCTACCCGAAGAGGACTGGCGCGAGCTCACACGGCTCTCGTCCGACATGGGGCTGGCCTTCGGCCCCGAGATCGCCGAGCAGCGAGCCACGATCGAAGCCGCAATCCTCGCCCTCTACGCCCGCGCCGACGAACTCGTCGCCCAGCGCCGCCGCCAGCCCACCGACGACTTCGTCTCGCAACTGGTTATCGCAACGGACGAGAACGGGGACCGGCTCAGCGATCAGGAACTTCGGGAGCTGATCACCAGTCTGATCTTCGGCGGCATGGACACCACCCGCAGCCAACTCGGACTGATGATGCAGGCCTTCGTCGAGCACCCCGATCAATGGGCGCTGCTCGCCGACCAGCCGGAACTCGCCGCCCAGGCCGTCGAGGAAGTCATTCGCTTCAACCCGACGATCCACTGGACCACCCGACTGGCCGTCGAAGACTTCTCCTTCCAGGGCGTCGACATCCCGGAGGGGACGGTGCTCCACCTCATGTCCTACTCCTCCGGCACCGACCCCCTCGCCGTCGGAGAGGCAAGCTTCGACATCACGGCCAAGCGCGCCCCCCACTTCGGTTTCGGGGGAGGGCGGCATCACTGCCTCGGGCACTTCGTCGCCCGCCTCGACATCCGCGAAGCGCTGCAAGCCCTTTCACGCCGCCTCGCCCAGCCGCGATTCTCCGCCCCGCCCAGTAATCGGCCGCCGACCGGGAACACCGGCCCGATCGAACTTCCCGTGAGCTTCGTTCCAGCACGCCCGAACTGACGACGGCGGTGACCGCCGTCTCGTCGGGTAGAAGGGCACGGCGGTGCCCGGCGAGGGCGAGAGATGCGGGGCGCGGACCTGCTGTTCAAATTTTTAACATAAAACCTCTTGTGTTAGCGGTATCGCGACAGTAGCGTTCACGCTCATCGATCGGAGTGTGCGTCGTCACACCCCGATCAGTCACCCTCACCGAAGGAGCTCACATGACCGAGCGGGAATCCACCGTCCACAGCAGTGAACGGAACTGTCTGAGGACGGCATGCCTCGACACGGCGACGAAGGCGGCGTGAGATGACCAACCCATCCACGCCCACAACCGGCGGCGACGTCACTGCGGAGGCACATCTCGAGTCAGGACGGTTGGGTAGAGCCTCTGTCGTCTCGCTGTCGCTGGCGTCCTTCTTCCCCGCAGTCGGCATCGCCCTGGTGCCCCTGCTCGTGTTCAGCACCGCCGGCACCAATGCATGGCAGGCATCACTACTCTCCACGATCGCCGTCATCTGCGTCGGACGCGCCGTCACCGCCTTCGCCCGGCGATACGTCGCCACCGGATCGCTGTACTCCTACATCGGAGAGGTATTCGGCCCCTGGGCCCGATACCTGACCGCGGCCGCCCTACTCGCCGGGTTCATCGCCGCGATCGGAGCACTCGCCGCCGTCGTCGGAATCTTCGCCGGAAGCTTCCTCCTCTCACACGGGGTCGACAACGCCCTGTCCTTCGGACCGCAACTGGCAATCTTCCTCATCGCACTCGCCCTCGCCGCCGCGATCGCCTACCGCGGCCTCGACACCTCGGTATGGATCGCGGTGACCCTCGCCGTGCTGTCGTTCCCCCTCGTCCTGGTCATCACCATCGCCAGCGCCGCCAAGACCGGACTCGATCTCGCCGATCAGTTCAGCCTCAGCGAATTCAGCCTCAGCGGAACGCTCCAGGGCATGGCCGTCGGAGCTGCCTTCCTGGTCGGCTTCGAATCCTGCACCGCACTCGCCGCCGAGACCCGTAACCCTCGCCGCAACGTTCCGCTCGCGGTCATGTCCGTCCCGGTTCTCCTCGGCGGCCTCTTCCCGCTGGTCACCATCCTGCAGGTCCCGGGACTGCAGGCAGCGTCCGCCGAACTGGAGGCCGGAATGTCGGCTCCCGCGGCGCTGGCACTACATGCCGGACTCGGCTCCGGCGTCGCCACCGCCAGCGATCTGGTCCTCGCGGTCGCCACCTTCGCCGCACTCATCGGCTTCATCAACTACGGCGCGCGTTTCGCCATGACCCTCGCCGACGACGGTGTCCTGCCCGCTCCGCTGGGGAAGATCCATCCGCGCCACCACAGTCCCTTCGTCAGCATCGCGGTCATGTCCGTCGCCGGGTTCGTCCTCGTCGCCGCCCTCGTCTTCGTCGCAGGGGATGTGGTGTCGGCCTACTACACGGTCGCCCCTCTGGTCGTATACTTGTGGGTGCTCCCGTACGTCCTGATCACCATCGGCGCCATCGTGCTCACCGTCCGGGCGCACGAGTACCGGCCGTTCCTGATCGGTATGTCCGTCGTCGGCGCAGTGGCGACCGCCTGGATGTACATCAACGGGGTCATCAACCCACCACCCGCGCCGGCGAACGTCACGTCTTGGGTCGTGCTAATCGTCCTCGTCGTCCTCCTTGCCGTCTTCGCGATCACCAAGCGCAGAACACCGAGCGCCGCGGAAGAAGTCGTGCCGCAACCCGCTGCGGTCGAAGAAGTCTGACGAGTTCGAATCCGAGAAACCGTGGTGGGGGGGTGGGGAATGCATGCCGCCCCCACACCCGGCCCCCCCCGTAAAAACACAGGCCTCGACCCACCCCGGGGTCTTATAAAAAAA
>NZ_JBHUSF010000344.1:0-9327 GCF_042673295.1 Rhodococcus sp. NPDC057014 | reverse complement strand
GGCAGCAGATACACCGGTGATAGATATTCCGACTGTGCCCACCGGTGACCCGACTCCTGGCGGTGCATGCGGACAGATGTTTCCAGCGGATGTCGCGATCATCACGTCGCTTCTCGCCCGGGAACTCGAGGGTGCCAGGCGGCCAGTCGTTCTCTACGAGAACGGCTCCCGGTTCACGATACTGCTCGACGGGGAGACTGCCCGGTAGTCCGGATCGAGCGTCTCCTCGGGTGCTCACTGAAGTCGGCGTACGTCGCTGCCGAGATGCTGCCGGCCCGCATCGTCTAGGAATATCCGCGATGGCCGGGTCCGTAGCGCGCTGCCCGTTGGGGCGGGCAGGTCCTGGACCGGGAGGTGGGAATCTGCCCATCGGGGAGGTGTAAACAGTGTGTGTTTCCCTATTGAACGTGTCTCCTGTCACAACGGATAGTTGATGTCATCGGGAGTGGTCAGCACCCGTCACTCTTTCCCAGCCGTTCTTTGGAGAACCCATGGCTCAATCTGCAGTCGGCGGCCCGGCGTCGCAAGATATCAAGAGCAAGATGCGCAAAATCGCCACGGCCAGTGTTATCGGCACAACCGTCGAGTGGTACGACCTCTTTGTCTTTGCCACGGCGTCCGCCCTGGTCTTCAACAAGATCTTTTTCCCGAGCTTCGATGCGCTCGTCGGAACCATGTTGGCCTTCGGCACGTTTGCCGCCGCGTACGTCGCCCGGATCGTCGGCGCCGCGTTGTTCGGCCACTTCGGTGACAAGTTGGGCCGCAAGTCCATGTTGCTGATCTCGCTGATCACCATGGGGGCGGCAACCTTCGCGATCGGACTGCTACCCACCTACTCGGCGATCGGCATCATTGCCCCGATCCTGCTGTTGACGCTTCGCGTCATTCAGGGCCTCGCGCTCGGCGGCGAATGGGGCGGCGCGGTTCTGATGGTGGTCGAACACTCGCCCAAAACGAAACGTGGATTCTACGGCTCATTGGTCCAGGTCGGGGTTCCGGGCGGAACATTGATCGCCAACCTGGTCTTCCTGATCATCGCCGCAAACACGTCGGAGGAGTTTCTTCTCACCTGGGGTTGGCGTATTCCGTTCCTGGCGAGCGCTCTACTGGTGGCCGTGGGCCTCTACATCCGCTTGACGCTGGAAGAGACACCGTCGTTCCATGCGGTCAAGGAAGCCGGCGCGAAAGCCAAGATTCCCTTCGTGCTTCTGATGCGCAGGTACTGGAAGCAGGTTCTGCTGGGCGGTATTGCCACCTTGTCCACCGGCACCGCGTTCACCATCATGGTGGCCTTCGGGCTCTCCTACGGCAAGGAGCAGCTCGGCTTCTCCAGCGACACCATGCTCTTGGCCGTTATGATTGTCTGCGCCACAGGGTTGTTCACGATTCCGGCGTTCGGCGCTCTGTCCGACCGCATCGGACGCAAACCCGTGATCATCGGCGGTATAGTCGCCGAGGCGCTTGTCGCCTTCCCCATGTTCTGGATGATGGATACCAAGTCCGTCCCGATGGTGATCTTCGCCTACATCATGATGATGACCGCTTTCTCTGCCAACTACGGCCCCATCGCCACATTCTTGGCCGAGCTGTTCGGGCCCCGGGTCCGGTACTCTGGTCTGTCCATCGCGTACATGCTCTCCGGACTGCTGGGGAGTGCCGCAACCCCCGCCATTACGACGGCGCTGCTGAGCGCCACGGGCTCAGGGTCCTCCGTGGCCTGGTACATGATCGGATCGGCGGCAGTCTCCATAGTTGCTCTGCTGCTGCTGACGGAGACTGTGCGGAACAGCCTCGACTCGGCCGACGAAGCGCCTGCGGAGAATTCTCTCCCGGAGGCAGATCCTGAGCGGGTTCGGGTCTGATGCGGCGCATAGGCGTGGTGTCCGGCGATGTGCGGCCGGTCGGACCGTTCTCGCACGCAGTGGTGGCCAACGGGTTCGTGTTCACCTCGGGTCAGCTCCCCGCCGTCTCGAACCTCGGCGATGAGCCGGACGCCTTCGACGACAAGGTGCGTCAGACTCTGGCCAATCTGGAGGCGACCCTGCGTGAGGCCGGATCTTCCCTGCAGAACGTGGTCAAGGTGAACACCTACCTCACCGACCCGGGGCAGTTGGAGCCGTACAACGCGGTCTATTCGGAGTTCTTCGGGTGCGACCTGCCCGCCCGAACAACCGTGTGCGTCAATATATTCGGCATTACCCTGGAGATCGAGTGCGTCGCCGTCCTCGCCGAACACTCGATCCCGGAAGGCGCATGATGTCTCGAGCTCGATCGTCCACTTCGCAGCAGATGCTGCCCACCTCGTCGGCGCTGCTGGCCAAGCTCCACCGGGTCAGCTTTCCGACCATCGGGCACTACCTTGAAGAGGGGTTCGTCGATCCGGCCATCCGCTCTCTTCTCGCCGATGTGCGCGTGGTGGGCCGCGCAGTGACGGTGCGCATTGCGGATGCGGATGCGGTGGCGATGAATCACGCATTGAATGCCCTGACTCCGGGCGACGTGCTGGTCGTCGATATGGGGGGCGACGCGGTTCACGCTTCGGTCGGAGCCGTCACCTCCTGCGCGGCACTGGCGGCCGGCGCGGTCGGAATCGTGGTCGACGGAGCGGTCACCGACATCGTCGAACTGCGACAGGGAGGGCTGCCGGTATTTGCTCGCGGTACTTCGATTCTTACCACCAAGAGGCATGACGGTGGCAATATCGAGGTCAACGGACCGGTAGTGGTCGGCGGTGTTTTCGTCAACCCTGGTGATATCGTCCTCGCCGACGACAACGGTGTCCTGGTCCTGACCCCGGACGGTGCGGCAGGTGTGATCGACCTGGCTCTCGCGTCCGACGCTGCCGAGCCGGAAACCCTTGCCCGTCTCCGGGCCGGTGAACCCGTCGCCGACGTGCTCTATATGGGCGACCCGACAAGCAGATCGTAACGAAGCCACTGCGGTGAACCCGGCGGTCGGGTGCAGGGTTCACCGCGTGTACAGGACGGCGTTCTCCAACATGCTGTCGATGAAGGGGCGCGGCACGGTCGGCCAGTCCGGGGGCCACCGTCCGGCAATCTGATCGTCGCGGAGCGCACGCAGGAGTGGCACGATCTGCGGTCCGCCGTCTAGCCTGGAGATTTCTTCTGATGCGGGCTGCACCCGGCGTGTAAAGCACGGAAGTGCCTGTCCGGTGGTGGATTCTTGGCTTGTCGAAGGTCAAGTATCCGTCATCGAGAGAGGCACTCCGCAGGTGAAGCCTAACCCGTACCCAGCTCTGGTTCTCGATCCTCGGCGTGAGTCGTTGATCTCCTCGTCCGGGGCACTGCTGTTGCGCGAGACGGTCCGGGCGTCTGGCGTCGATCGGGCACTGTTGACGCCGTGGCGGCCACCGCGATCACGTCATGACCCGGGCAAGGTACTGATCGACCTGGCCATGGCAGTCGCGCTCGGTGGTGACTGCGCCGCCGACCTCGCGGTGGTGCGCGCCCAACCGGAACTGTTCGGGTCGGTCGCCTCCGATCCGACGGTGTCCCGACTGGTCACCGGCCTTGCCGCAGAAATCGAGACGGTGCTGCCCGCGATCCGGGCTGCTCGTGCATCGGCTCGGGCGGCGGCGTGGGATCGCCGCCGACCACTGGCCGGCACCGCGGGCAACCGTGACGGTGGTCAGGTGATCGTCGATCTGGACTCGACATTGGTGACCGCGCACTCGGACAAGGAACTCGCCGAGCCGACCTACAAGCGCGCGTTCGGGTTCTCGCCGATGTGCGTGTTCGTCGACCACGGCGAACATGGCACCGGCGAACCGCTGGTCCTGGATCTGCGGCCAGGCAAGGCTTCCCCGTTCGACAAGGAGGACCACATCACCGCCCTCGACCACGCTCTCGATCAGCTGCCTGCATCGGAGCGTGGGCAGGTGCTGGTACGTACCGATTCCGGTGGGTGCTCCAAGGCGTTCCTGCATCACATCACCGACCTCGGTCTTGAGTATTCGATCGGGTTCCCCGCGCACGAGACGGTGAAGGCGGCGATCGAGGCAATCCCTGTTCAGGCATGGCGGTCGGCGGTCGACGGTGACGGTGAACCTCGTGACGGCGCCCAGGTGGCGGAGCTGACCGCGTGGATGCCGGAACCGACCCGGGCCACCAGGCCCGGACCGAAGGACTGGCCCGCCGGGATGCGGGTGATCGTCCGACGTGAACGCCCACATCCCGGCGCGCAGTTGCGGTTGACCGATGCCGACGGCTGGCGGATCACGTGTTTCGCGACCAACACCCGCGGTCCCGGCTGGACCCTGCCGGTCCTCGAGGTCCGGCACCGGCAACGGGCCCGAGCCGAGGACCGTATCCGCGGGTTGAAGGACACCGGCATGCGGAACCTGCCGTTTCACGGGTTCGCCCGCTATCAGATCTGGCTCGAAATCGTCTCCCTCGCAGCCGAACTACTGGCCTGGACCCAGACTCTTGCTTGGGGTGAGCGTGAACCGGTCCGCCGGTGGGAACCAAAACGGCTGCGCCTGCGGATCCTCACTGTCGCCGGCCGGATCATCAACACCGGCAGGAGACGATTGCTGCGACTGCCGAGGGGTTGGCCCTACAACCACCTCATTGACGCCGCCTGGACCACATTGCGCACCGCCTGAGCATTCACCTCGAACCGACGAGCAATCATGGAGAGCCGGCGAACGCAGCGCCGGCGATCCCGCATGCCTTCATCCGACAATGCAGCCACCTACGGGTTATCGGCAGGTCAGCCTAGCCAGACGAAAGTTTGAGGTTAGTGCCGCTTGGATCTGGGCAAGGGCGCCTATGCGGGGTGCCCTTTGGATGCGGCGGCGGTGTGCAGCCGCTGTAGGGTTCTGCTGATTCGGTTAGGGTGTCGGCGCGCGTTCTGGGCACTGCCAGGGCGCGGTCACTATGTCGGTGTGGGTTTCGGCGATGTCCTTGAAATCGGTCGACCGGGACAGGCTGACGACCGAGGAGTCGGCGGGAAGAATCACCGCGTATCCGTTGTCGGTTGACCACTTTGCTGGAACGAGTACCCACAGATCCCTTCGTGCGACGAGAGTTCGGAAACACTCGTACCGGAAGAGTGGGGGTTGCCCTGGCGGGGTCTCGACCAGAGTCTCTGCGATCAGATTCGGTGGCACATCCAAACGTTCTGCTCTGACGACGGAGACCACGGATTCCTTCGCCCAGAGGTTGTGGGCGATGGTCTGCGCGTCGTTGTCGCCGAGCCAGGACGCGAAGGAGTGCGTGACGGAGAAGAGTGCCAGCACTATCACCGAAATCACGAGGACTTGGCTGACTCGTGCGGTCGAGGTGGTGTGGTGCGTGCTCGGTGTGGTGGAAATGGTCAGTGCCCAGTAGCCTCCCACTGCGAGAAGACCACCTACGCCGAGAGCGATCGGTGAGAACGCCCAGGAGATGAGTGCGAGAGGGGCTGTGTACCCGGCCGCCACGACGCCCGCGATCCCGGTGAGCATGAAAGCTGTCCCGGCGGCGAGTGCGGTTCGTCCGATGGTGCGAACAAGGTGCGGCCGCTGTCCGGTTCTGATCGAGCGGCGCGCGTAGTCCGCGACCCAGACCGCCGCGAACCACCCGACGAGGAGAAAAAGGAGTGGCGCGTACAGAACAGTGACACTGCCTCGCACGTAATCGCTGGAGGTGAATCCGAGGGCGTCACAGTCGACGCCGAAGAAGGCGAGCTTCTTGCGGGTGTAGATGTATCCGAAGTAGTAGCACAGCGCCGTGATCAGGGTGGTCGGGGCGAGAATCGTGGTGACGACACCGATCCAGGTATGGATCGATGTCGTCGCCGAGTTCTCACTCATCGGGCGGTGTGCCGCCGTCGGTGGGCGGCGCGGTCGTCGGGACCGGAGGCGACGGTGCGGGAGTATCGGTATCGGGGTTGGTACCGGGTGGTGGGCTGGGCAGCGTCGGTTGTGTTGGTGCGCTCGGAACGCCGATCTTGTTCTCCGGTGTTGTGGGTTGGGTCCCTACCGAGCGGGTGCGGTGCTGTTCGACGGTGGGGAACGACATACTCGTTGTCGAGGCCGACGAAGTGGGTATCGGGGAGGTCGCCGCAGGAGGGGCCGGTTGGGTCGGCGGGTGTGCGGGGTCGGCTTTGCAGGCACCGAGTGTTGCCACCGCCACGACGAGTGCTGCGGCGATCGCAGCGAACGGAATCGGCCATGCGGTTCCTGTCGGAACGTGACTTGTCGCTCGCATCGGAACTCCCTACCCCGAACTCTCCGCTCATGTATCGCTCTTGTATTCCGACGCTGCCGCCGACGAGTCCCTCGATCACGCGTAGCCCACTACCTGTCTTCGGTTGTCGCGCTGTATGTTGGCTCGCCCCTGCCGAGCCCGTCGGGGCTCGATCGGGATTTCGCTCGACGAACCGCGGCCCAATGGCCCGGCCGGCCTGAGCCCTGGAACCACACACGGTGCCCGCCGCCCGTAATGAGGAGTCGGCCGAGCGGTACGCCGGTGTCGGATTCCGAGGCTGTTGGTGCTTCGGATTCGCGGCAGGACAGACCATGGCGGTGCGCCAGCTTCTGGGAGATGTCGTGACACCGCCGGGTCAGCGCACTCGGAGTACGTCGCGGAGGGCTTGCGCGACGGCCTGGTTGGCGACGTCGCCGTGGTCGGTGATCGTCGCGTCGGCCTTCAGGTTGAAGACCTTGCCGGCTGCGAACGTGTAGTGGTGGGTGGGGGTCGCTTTCCGCAGGAGTTGTTCGGTGGGGTCGGTCTCGGGTGTGTGTTGGGCGCCGTTGCGTCCCATCCCGCCGTAGGGGTCGTTGTGGTCGCCGAGCGCGGCGGCGTTGTCGCGGGCGATCCGGGAGGCGAGGGGGTAGGCGACGCCGACGGCGAGGTCGTTCTTGGTGTGTGTGACGATGACGGGCCCGTTGACGCGGTGTTCGGCGAGGACGGCACGGAACGCGCCGTCGTGTTGTCCGTCGAATCGTTGGGCGAGTCCGTTGTGGGAGAAGGCGGCCTGCAACAGGGCGAGGCTGAGCGGGGCGTCTGAGGGTGGGAGGGCGGTGGCGGTTGCGGTCACCAGCCGTCCGCCGAAGCTGTGCCCGGTCAGGTGGATGGGCAGCCCGGGGTGTCGTTCGCGGGCTCGGCCGAGGACCCCGGCCACACCGGTGCGGCCGACGGTGCCGGCGCGGGTCTTCATGGTGTAGTAGGTGGCGAAGTTCGCGATACGGCGGGCGGCGGCCTTGGCGCCGGACAACAGATCGCCGAGAAAGGCGGCGCCGCCGCTGGTGTTCCCGGCCGCGCCCCCGGGCCCGGTCGGCAACAGGACGGGCACCTCGCCGGTGAACCTGTGGAAGAGGGTTTCGGGGTCGAGGTCGAGGAACTCTGTGGATGCGTCGTCGGCGTGTGCCTCGTTTGGGTCCAGGAGGTTGCGTATGTGCAGCACGTATTCGCGCCGCGCGTCTGCGGAGGTGTCCAGGTCCTCGATCTGGGCTATTGCGTGTTCCACCATGGTGGTCCGTGTCGGGTCGGTGCCGTCGGCGCCCAACAGCTCAGGGTCCTGCTCGAGTTGCTGCAGGGCGGTCAGGAGCGCGGCGTCGTTGGCTGCGGTCGCGGAGGCGGCTCCTCCGCCGGGGATGAGCGATTCGAGTGCGAATTTCTTGCTCGGCCACAGCACTCTCATCACGGCCACCCGGGATCCGGGTCCGGATTCGGGTAGTCCGACCGCCGCGAGTGAGGTGAGCAGTGTGTCGTAGAGCGTGGTGGCTTCGGCCTTGTCGTTGTTCCAGCCGTGCGCGAGGACGAGCAGGTCGGTGGTGTCGGTGAGGCCGTCGAGGAGCCGGGTGACCTGTTGTTCGTCGTGGACCAGCCCGTCCTTGGTGAACTCGATGTCGCAGTGCCCGGTGATCATCGCGGATGTCCTTTCACACGGATTGGATGGCCTTCATCAGGTCGACGAGACCGTGGCCTTCGAAGTAGCGTTCGCGGCCCAGGGGCACCGCGCTGGCGAGGAAGATTCGTTTGATCTCGTCGGAGCGGCCGATGAATTCCTGCCGGATCGAGAGGAACGCGGCAATCGCTCCGGAGACGTGGGGTGCCGCCATGCTGGTACCGCTGTCTTCGAGGTAGTACGCGGTGTGCGTGGCCGGGCCGCTGCTGGGTGCGGCGGCGGCTCCGATCCCGGGCGGCGGCGACTGGTTGGCGAGTTTCGCCAGTGCGGTGGCTTGCTTGGTCCCGGCCGCGCAGGAGACGATGCGTTCGCCGGGCGCCACGAGGTCCGGTTTGAGGCGCCCGTCGGCGGTGGGCCCCTTCGACGAGAAGTACGAGATCCCGAAGGTGTGGGGCGAGTCGCGGTGTGTGGATCCGACGGTGATCGCGCCGGCGGCGTTGCCGGGATCGTTGATGGTGTTGGACAACCCGACCTTCGTTACGCGGGTGCTGGTGGGAAGGGTGGAGTAGCCGGTGTTGCCGGCGGCGGCGACGACGATGACACCGGATTGCACCAACCGGTTCACCTCCGTGCACAGCGGGCTTTGGCCGCAGGCGAACATCTCGGCGTCGAAGTCGTATCCCACGCTGAGGTTCACCCCGTGCACCCGCAGCAGCTTGGGATTGTCGTTGAGCTTCTCGCGGATGTATTCCAACGCCCGGACGATGTCGCTGGAGCGGCCCGCACCCTGATCGTCGAGGACGCGCAGGCTCACCAGATGACAGCCCGGTGCCACGCCGTGGAACCGTGCGCGTTCGCGGTCGGTGCCGATGACTCGCGCGTTGGTCACCGTCATCCGGGTGGGTTCGTTGTCGTCCTCGTCGCCCGCGACGATCCGGTCCTGGCGTTCGAGGACCACGTTGGTCACCGCGTTCGAGGCACGTCCGGCGATGATGCCGGCCACATGGGTGCCGTGTCCCAGGGTGTCGGTCAGTGCCGAGGTGCGGTGGAGGTCGATGCGCTGGCCGCGGTCGTGTCTGGACAGTGGGCCGCCGTCGCCCGGGTCCTCGTCCGGGTCGGGCAGCCGGTGGCCGTCCACTTCGACGAAACATCGGTGCAGATTGCGGACCGCGGCGTCGAGCAGCAGGTGCTCGCCGTCGGGGTCGCCGAAGTGCGGATGGGTGGCGTCGATCCCCGAATCCATCACCGCCCAGCAGATGCCCTCCCCATTGGCTTCGAAGGACCGCAGGGCGGCGTCGGCCTTGATGGTGGAGACGGACTTGCAGATGTGGGCGCGGACGGGGAAGTCGGGCCACAGTCGGTAGATGGTGCGGTACGGGAAGTCCGAGGGCGGCGCGGCACCGGCACCGGCTCCGGGGTTGTCGTCCGCGTGTCGTCGCCGGCGGGCCGCCGCGGCGGCTGCAGCGGCGGCCC
>NZ_JBHUSF010000343.1:0-9376 GCF_042673295.1 Rhodococcus sp. NPDC057014 | reverse complement strand
GTTTGGCTTAGCCGGTCGAGTTTTTCGTAGCCGCCGATTTCACTACCGCCGAGCGAGAGGGAATGCTGTATCCATGACTATCGACAACACTGAGGGTGCCCGCGCGCAGATCGGCGTCACAGGCCTGGCCGTCATGGGCTCGAACATCGCCCGCAACTTCGCCCGGCACGGTCACACGGTCGCGCTGCACAACCGCAGCATCGCCAAGACCGACGCCCTCATCGCGGAGCACGGCAGCGAGGGCGACTTCGTCCGCACGGAGACCATCGAGGAGTTCGTGGCAGCGCTGCAGAAGCCGCGCCGCGTGCTGATCATGGTCAAGGCCGGCGACCCCACCGACGCCGTCATCGAGGAACTCGCCTCGGCGATGGAGCCCGGTGACATCATCATCGACGGCGGCAACGCCCTGTACACGGACACGATCCGCCGTGAGGCCTCCCTCCGGGACCGTGGTCTGCACTTCGTCGGCGCCGGCATCTCCGGTGGCGAGGAGGGCGCCCTCAACGGTCCGTCGATCATGCCGGGCGGGCCGAAGGAGTCCTACGAGGCCCTCGGACCGCTGCTCGAGTCGATCGCCGCGCAGGTCGACGGAACCCCCTGCTGCACGCACATCGGCCCCGACGGGTCCGGGCACTTCGTGAAGATGGTGCACAACGGCATCGAGTACGCCGACATGCAGCTGATCGGCGAGGCGTACAACCTGTTCCGCGCCGCCCTCGGCTACGACGCGGACCAGATCGCGGACGTGTTCACCGAATGGAACTCCGGCGACCTCGAGAGCTACCTCGTCGAGATCACCGCCGAGGTGCTGAAGCAGAAGGACGCGAAGACCGGCAAGGCCCTCGTCGACGTGATCGTCGACGCCGCGGAGCAGAAGGGCACCGGCCGGTGGACCGTCAAGTCCGCCCTCGACCTCGGTGTCCCCGTCACCGGCATCGCCGAGGCCGTGTTCGCCCGCGCCCTGTCCGGGTCCCGCGAGCAGCGCAAGGCCGCGGTCGGTCTCGCGTCCGGTCAGCTCGCCGACAAGCCCGCCGACGCCGCCCAGTTCACCGAGGACATCCGGCAGGCGCTGTACGCGTCGAAGGTCGTGGCGTACGCGCAGGGATTCGACCAGATCGCGGCGGGCAGCGCCGAATACGACTGGGATCTGCACCCGGCCGACCTCGCGACCATCTGGCGTGGCGGCTGCATCATCCGCGCCCGGTTCCTCAACCGCATCAAGGACGCGTACGACGAGAACCCGGCGCTGCCGAGCCTGATCCTGGCCCCGTACTTCCGGGACGCCATCGAGACGGCCATCGACAGCTGGCGCCGCGTGGTGTCCACCGCCACCCTGCTGGGGATCCCGGTGCCGGCGTTCGCGTCGTCGCTGTCCTACTACGACGCCCTGCGCGCCGAGCGGCTGCCCGCCGCCCTGACGCAGGGGCAGCGGGACTTCTTCGGCGCCCACACCTACGAGCGGGTCGACGCCGAGGGCAAGTTCCACACCCTGTGGAGCGGTGACCGCAGCGAAGTGCAGGCCTGACCCTCCCCGATCGACCGTCCCCGGCCGTGGCGTACCGCAGGTGCGTCACGGCCGCGGCGTCGGGACACCCCCTTCGCAGGCGGTAGCCTTCTGGATATGCCCGACGACGAGTTCGCCTCGCCCGCACCGGTGGGTGAGACGTTCCTCGCGCTCGGTCTCCCCGCGGTGATGACCCACGCCCTCGACCGCGGCGGCATCGCCGCGCCGTTCCCGATCCAGGCGGCCACCATTCCCGACGTCCTCGCCGGCCGGGACGTGCTGGGCCGGGCACCGACCGGGTCCGGGAAGACCCTCGCGTTCGGGCTGCCGATGCTCGTGCGGCTCACGGGCGCGGCCGGCAGGCGCGGGTACCCGCGCGGCATCGTGCTGGTGCCCACCCGCGAACTGGCGCTGCAGATCGAACGCGCACTGGACGAGCCCGCCCTGTCGGTGGGGTTGCGGGTGGCGAACGTCGTGGGCGGGGTTCCGATCAAACGGCAGGTCGAGACGTTGTCGCGGGGCGTCGACCTGCTGATCGCGACGCCGGGGCGCCTCGCCGACCATCTGGCGCAGGGCTCGGTGTCCCTGGACGACGTGACGGTGCTGGCCCTCGACGAGGCCGACCACATGGCCGACCTGGGGTTCCTGCCGCAGGTCACGGCGATCCTCGACAAGACGCCGGCCGGGGGCCAGCGACTGCTGTTCTCGGCGACCCTCGACGGCGAGGTCGACACCCTCGTAAGCCGGTACCTGCACGACCCGGTGACGCATTCGACGGCGCCGGTCGCGGCGACGGTGCCGACGATGCGGCACCACCTGCTGTACGTCGACCGGCAGGACAAGTATTCCGTTGTGGCACATATCGGTTCACGATCCGGGCGGACGTTGATGTTCGTGCGCACCAAGTTCGGGGTGGACCGGGTGGCGCAGGAACTGCACGCCGCCGGCGTCGCGGCCGGGGCCCTGCACGGCGGCAAGGCCCAGAACAATCGCACCCGCACCCTGGCGTCGTTCGCCGACGGCACCACCCCGGTCCTGGTGGCCACCGACGTGGCGGCCCGCGGCATCCACGTGGACGGCATCACGCTCGTCGTGCACGTGGATCCGCCCACCGAGGCCAAGGACTACCTGCACCGGGCTGGGCGCACCGCCCGCGCGGGCGAATCCGGCGTGGTCGTCACCCTCGTCACCGAGGACGAACGGGCCGCGGTCGAGAAGCTGACCCGCAAGGCCGGTCTCGACGTCACCGGCACGCCGGTGCGGCCCGGCGACCGGGTGCTCGCCGAGATCACCGGCGCACGCCGCCCCACCGGGAAGGCGGTCCCCGCGCCGGACACCCGGGCGCCGGCGCAGGACACCCCCAAGAAGGGCAGGCAAGCGCACGATCCCGGGGGCCGCACCGCCCGTCGCGGAAGGCCCGGCGACGGTGGAGCGGCCCGGTCGGGTGCGCGGCGCGGGCGGAAACCCGGACCTGCGTCAACTCCCCACGGACACCGCAACCGCGGGGCACACTGAGAGGCATGTCCCTGCCGTTCGCGTCGATCGTGTGCGCGCTGATCGCGGCGCTGCTGTTCGCGTGCGCGTCGGTGGCGCAGCAGCGTGCGGCGTCCGCCGTCCCCGAGGACGCCGCACTGATGACGACGCTGCTGCGCAGTCCCCGCTGGTGGGCCGGCTTCATCGGGGACGGCGGCGGGTACGTGATGCAGGCTGTGGCGCTGGCGCTGGGGTCGGTGCTGGTGGTGCAGCCGCTGCTGGTGACGGCGCTGCTGTTCGCGTTGCCGCTGTCGGCGAAGTTCTCCGGGTACCGGCTCAGCCGCACCACGTGGGCTCTCGCCGTCGCGCTGGCCGTCGCGCTCGCGATCTTCCTGGTGATCGGCGACCCCACCGAGGGGAACGTCGACGCCCCGTTCCGGGAATGGGTGCTGCCCCTCGGCATCCTGCTGGCCGTGGTGGCGGCCGCGGCCGCGGCGGGGATGACGAAGATCGACCCCGGGTGGCGGGCCCTGCTGCTCGGCGGGGCGGGCGGCATCCTGTACGGGGTGGCGGTCGCGTTCACCAAGTACGTCGTCGAACTCGTGCCCCGCGGGTTGGGGGCGGTGCTGAGCAGCTGGCAGGCGTGGGCGCTGGTCGCCGCCGGACTGGTGGGGGTGTATCTGCAGCAACGCGGCTTCCAGGTAGGTCCGCTGTCCGCGTCGCTGCCCGCCCTGACCATCGCCGAACCGCTCGCCGCCGTGTTCCTCGGCATGACCGTCCTCGACGAACGCCTGCGCGTCGCGGGCCCCGGACTCGTGGTGGTCGGCTGCTCGGTCGCCGTGATGCTGGTCGCCACGATCGGACTGTCCAGGTCGCAGGCCCAGCAGACATCCGACACCGCCGCAATTTCCCCGGTATCGTCCTGACATGTGCAGTTCCTCGACGGGCATCGCCCTCCCTATGACCTGACGTACGACGACGTGTTCCTGGTGCCGAACCGCACCGAGGTGACGTCGCGATTCGACGTGGACCTGGCCACCGCGGACGGGTCGGGCACCACCATCCCGATCGTCGTCGCGAACATGACGGCGGTGTCCGGGCGCCGCATGGCCGAAACCGTCGCCCGCCGTGGCGGTCTGGTGGTCCTCCCGCAGGACCTTCCCGCCCGCGCCGTCGCGGAGACCGTGTCCTTCGTCAAGAGCAGGCACCTGGTCGCCGACACTCCGGTGACGCTCGGCCCCGACGCCGCCGTGTCCGACGCGCTGGCGTTGCTGCCGAAGCGGGCGCACGGCGCCGTCGTCGTCGTCGAGGAGGACCGGCCCGTCGGTGTCGTCACCGAGGCCTCCTGCACGGACGTCGACCGGTTCGCGCGACTGCGCGCGGTGGCGTTGACCGACTTCGTCACCGCCCCCGTCTCGGCGTCGCCGCGGGAGGTGTTCGAACTCCTCGACGGCACGCACGACTCGCTCGCCGTGATCGTGCACCCGGACGGCACCCTCGCCGGTGTCCTCACCCGCACCGGCGCCATCCGGGACGGCATCTACCAGCCCGCCGTCGACGGCAACGGGAAGCTGCGGGTGGCCGCGGCCGTCGGCGTCAACGGTGACGTCGCCGCGAAGGCGCGCGCCCTCGTCGACGCCGGGGCCGACCTGCTGGTCGTCGACACCGCGCACGGCCACCAGCAGAAGATGATCGACGTCCTCGGCGCACTGAGGAAGGCCGATCTCGGGGTGCCGCTGGTCGCAGGAAACGTGGTGTCCGCCGCCGGCACCCGGGACCTGATCGACGCGGGCGCCGACATCGTGAAGGTCGGGGTCGGGCCGGGCGCGATGTGCACCACCCGCATGATGACGGGGGTGGGCAGGCCGCAGTTCTCCGCCGTCGAGGAATGCGCCGCGCAGGCCCGCGCGATGGGTGCGCACGTGTGGGCGGACGGAGGTGTCCGTCACCCCCGCGACGTGGCGCTCGCCCTGGCCGCGGGCGCGTCGAACGTGATGATCGGGTCGTGGTTCGCCGGCACCTACGAGTCGCCCGGCGACCTGCGCGTGGACCAGTCCGGCAATGCGTACAAGGAGAGCTTCGGGATGGCCTCCAAGCGTGCGGTCGCGGCGCGCACCGCCACCGACACCGCGTTCGACCGGGCCCGGAAAGGGCTGTTCGAGGAGGGTATTTCGAGTTCCCGGATGCGCCTGGATCCGGAACGTCCCGGCGTCGAGGACCTGATCGACCACATCTGTTCCGGGGTGCGCAGCACCTGCACGTACGCGGGCGCCCGGACGCTGGCGGAACTGCACGAGCGGGCCGTTCTCGGTGTGCAGTCGGCCGCCGGGTTCGCCGAGGGCCGCCCGCTGCCTGCCGGCTGGTGACGACCGCATCCTGAAGTGCCGGAGGGTGTCCTGTTCCACGGAGCCGGACATCCCCCGGTATCATGGGTCGCTCAACCACACCAGTTCTCGGCGCCGGACCCGTCCGGGCCGTCGAGGCCGAACGAGAGGACTCCGGTGCCCGCGGCACCCACCTACGCAGCAAGCGCCCCACCCGCCGTCTCCGGGAGTGTCGTGCCCTCCTGCTCCGTGGAATCGGACTCCGATTCCGCCGGTTCGGAGGGCTCCTCTATCGAGCCGGGTGACAAACCCGGCGACCCCCGTTCCTCCGCTCGGCGGCGATGATCCATGGACATCGCGCTCAGCATTCTCGCCCTGCTCGGCTTTCTCGCCCTGACCGCGGGTACCGCGTTGTTCGTGGCGGCCGAGTTCTCCCTCACCGCCCTCGAACGCAGCACCGTCGACGCGCACGCCCGCACCGGTGACCGGCGGTCCCGGCAGGTGCAGCACGCGCATCGCACCCTGTCGTTCCAGTTGTCGGGGGCCCAGCTCGGCATCACCATCACCACGCTGATCACCGGCTACCTGTCCGAGCCGGTCCTCGCCCGCTTCATCACCCCGGCGCTGTCCGCGATCGGGTTCAGTGAATCCGCCGCCGCGGCAACGTCTTTGGTGATCGCCCTGATTCTCGCGACGTCGTTCTCGATGGTGTTCGGCGAACTCGTGCCGAAGAACCTCGCCATCGCGCACCCCCTGCCCACGGCGCGGGCCACGGCGGGAATGCAGGCCGCGTTCTCGCTGATCTTCAAATGGGCCATCAACGGGCTCAACGGCAGCGCGAACTGGCTGGTGCGACGCCTCGGCATCGAACCGGCCGAGGAGTTGCGGTCCGCGCGGTCCCCGCAGGAACTCGGTTCCCTCGTGCGGACGTCCGCACAGCGCGGCGCCATCGACAAGGGCACGGCGCTGCTGGTCAACCGCTCGCTGCGCTTCGGCGAACGGACCGCGGAGGAACTGATGACCCCGCGCGTGAAGATCGAGACCCTGTCCACCACGGACACGGTGGCCGACCTGATCGACACCGCGGCCCGCACCGGGTTCTCCCGCTTCCCCGTCGTCGACGGCGACCTGGACGACGCCGTCGGCATCGTCCACATCAAGCACGCGTTCGCGGTGACGGCGCAACGCCGCCGCACCACCCGCCTCCACACACTGGCCCAGAAGGTGCCGGTGGTGCCGTCCAGCCTGGACGGCGACACCCTGATGGAACGGATCCGGTCCGACGGCATGCAGGTCGCGTTCGTCGTCGACGAATACGGCGGCACCGCCGGAATGGTGACGATGGAGGACCTGATCGAGGAAATCGTCGGCGACGTCCGCGACGAGCACGACGAACCGGAGATCGACGTCCAGCGGATCGGCGACGGCTGGTCCTGCTCCGGGCTGCTGCGCGTCGACGAGGTCTCCGAGACCACCGGCTACACCGCACCCGAGGGGGAATACGAAACCCTGGGCGGTCTCGTGCTCACCGAACTCGGGCGGATCCCCGACGAGGGCGACGAGGTGCACCTGCCGCTGCCCGAGGGCGCGCACGACCCCGGCGGCCGGTGGGTGGCCACCGTGACCCACATGGACGGCCGGCGCATCGACCGGGTGCTGCTCACCCCGAAACCCGTCGAGAACACCGGCAGCGAGGAGGCCGACGATGAGTGACCTCTTCGGTGTGCTGCTCACGTTCGTGCTGCTCGCCGGCAACGCGTTCTTCGTCGGCGCCGAGTTCGCGCTGATCTCGGCCCGCCGCGACCGGCTCGAGGCCCTCGAGGCGCAGGGCAAGAAACGTGCCCGCACCGTGATCCTCGCGGGCGAGAACCTGTCGCTGATGCTGGCCGCCGCGCAGCTCGGCATCACCATCTGCTCGATCCTTCTCGGCAAGGTCGCCGAACCGGCGATCGCGCATCTGCTCGAGGTCCCGCTGCACGCGGTCGGGCTGCCCGCCGGGCTGCTGCATCCGATCGCGTTCACGATCGCGCTGGCGCTGGTCGTGGTGCTGCACATCCTGCTCGGTGAGATGGTGCCGAAGAACATCGCCCTGGCGGGCCCGGAGCGGACGGCGATGCTGCTGGTCCCGGTGCACCTGCTGTTCATCAAGCTGGCCCGGCCGCTGATCTCGTTCTACAACCTGTGCGCCAACCTGACGCTGCGGATGCTGCGGGTGGAGCCGAAGGACGAACTCGACGTCACCGTGTCGGCGGTGGAACTGTCCGAGATGATCGGCGAATCCCGGTCCGAGGGGCTGATCGACGCGGAGGAGCACCGCCGGCTCACCCAGGCGCTGGAGACCACGGACCGCACGGTCACCGAGGTGATGATCCCGCTGAGCGAGGCACGGACCATCCCCCTCACGGAGGGCGGCACCCGGCTCGGGGCCATCGAGCAGGCCGTCGTCGAGACCGGCTACTCCCGGTACCCGGTGCGCGCCGAAGACGGGTCGCTGGTCGGGTACCTGCACCTGAAGGACGTGCTCGACGACATCCTCGACGAGGAGGCCGGACCCGACACCCTGATCCCGCGGTCGGACATCCGCCCGCTGCCGCGGATGTCGACCACCACCCCGCTCGCGGAGGCACTGGCCAGTCTGCGCCGCGCCAGCTCCCACCTGGGGGCGGCGGTGGACCCGTCGGGGCAGATCGTCGGCATCGTCGCCCTCGAGGACCTCGTCGAGGAATACGTGGGCACCGTCCGCGACGGCACCCACCGCAACAACGGTGTCAATCCGGGACAGCGAACGAGCTGATCGGATGAACGTTCTGGACGCGTCGGAATGGATCCCTCGCCGCGACCGGCACCGGGCGCGGGTGTCCGCGCTGATCGGGCCGCACCTGGAGCGGCGCGACCGCGGGGAGACCCACCCGGTGAACGACTTCCTGTTCACCTATTACAGCCACCGGCCGAACCAGCTGCTCCGCTGGCACGCCGGGTGGGGCACCGTCCTCGCCGGCGCGGACGAGTACGCCGACCTGCGCGGGTATCACCGCACCGACGCCGGTGTCACCGTCGACCCGGAGTTCCTGCGGCGCCGCGCGGACACGGTCGCGTTCACCGCACGACTGATGGAGGCGACCACCGGGCGGCCCACGCATCTGTCCTGCTTCGGCCTGCACGAGTGGGCGATGGTGTACCGGTCCGAGGACGTGCGGCACGGCGGCGTGCCGCTGCGGCTCGGGGCGGGCGGCACCGACTCCGTGGTGGAGTCGCTGCAACTGCGCTGCACCCATTACGACGCGTACCGCTTCTTCACCCCGGCCGCCGAGCCGCGGAACAGCGTCCCGCTGACCCGGGCCGACCAGCTCGGCCGGGAGCAGCCCGGGTGCCTGCACGCGTCGATGGATCTGTACAAGTACTGCTACAAGCTGGCCCCGATGATCGACTCGGACCTGACCGTCGACTGCTTCGAATTGGCCCTCGCCGCACGGGAACTCGACATGCGGGCCAGCCCGTACGACCTCAGCGGGTACGGCTACACCCCGATCCCGATCGAGACCCCGCACGGCCGCGCCGAATACGTCCGGGAGCAGGCGGCGCTGGCCGCCCGCGCCGCCCCGCTGCGTGCCGAGTTGCACCACCGGTGCCGCCGGTTGCTCGCCGACGTGGGGCCGTGACTCCCCCGGTGCCCGGGGACTACCTGGCGGCCCGCCTCCCCGTGTTCGCGGTGGCGGCCGGTTCGCTGACCGCCCTCACCGGCGCCGTCGACCGGTTCGACCGCGCGCACGGCCGCGACCCGCGGCGGTGGCGGCTCGACGCCGAGCGGATCGCCGCCTCGTTCGCGAGCGACCGTCTGCTGCGAGTGTCGGGCGCCCCGGTGCCCGGTTTCGCGGAGCTGTCGGGGTTCTTCCCGGCGTCGGACGGTTGGGTGCGGACCCACGCCAACTACCCGCACCACCGCGCGAGACTGCTGTCGGCGCTCGACCTGTCCGCCGACGCCGGCCGGGACGCCGTGGCCGCCCGGATCGGGCGGCTCACCGCCGCAGGCGTCGAGGACCGGGCCGCCGCCGCGCGGGCCGTCGCGGTGCGGGTG
>NZ_JBHUSF010000342.1:0-9378 GCF_042673295.1 Rhodococcus sp. NPDC057014 | reverse complement strand
GATCACAGCCCACAGGGCATCGGAAATCTCGTTGGCACGCAACACAGGGACAGTCTCGAGCATCCGACCACCAATATTTGGCAGACACGCTCTAGACGACCTCGTATCGCTTCGCCACCCTGCCGTTGCGCTTCGTCGTGGTGGTGTGCGCCCTGATGTAGGAGATGGTTCGGGCGATGAACCTTCTTGTTGGCTATTGGCCGTGAAGCAGATACGCACAACTGAGAGTTCGGCGAATTCAGTTGATGCCCTTCGCCCACCATTCGGATGGCGGGGATGCCGCAAGCTCCCAGCGTGGTGCGTAGTGCTCGAGGAATATCTGCCCCACCAGTTCCCCGCGGCTGCGCACCCCGGTCTTGTCGAAGATCGACTTCATATGGTCTTGAATTGTGTAGACGGATAACGACATTGCGTGCGCCATCTCCTTTGTCGATCGCCCTTGGATGCACAGCGCGGTGAGATGGCATTCGCGTTGGGACAGTCCGTAGGCCATGGCAATGACGGGCGCGATCTCATGCGGCGTCGCGGGTTGGATGATGACGGCGGTGCGTCCGTCTTCGACGCCGGAAAGCCTGGTCCCGTACAGCAACAGCCAGGCGCCGGATCGCGTGCGTACCCGCGAGCGCGCGGCAAGTTCCAGCGGATCGGTGCCCGGTTCGATCGCCCGCGCCCGGGCCGCGATGGCCTGCACGACCTTCGATTCGAACGGCGTCGACGGCGCCGGGACCTCGACAATTTCGTCGATCCAGCGTTCCGCGGCGGGTGAGACCGATTCCGGGTTGCCCGCGGCGTCGAAGACCACCACGCCGGGGCCGTAGTCCACGGTCGTCACGGCGGCCTCGACCTCGTGGAGCATCGACCGTCGCAGACCGGTCGCGAGCGCGGGCGCCAGCGCGGCGAGTGCGCGGACGTGCTCGGCGGTGTACCACGGTGCGCCCGCATCGCGCAGGAATGCCGCTGCACCCCAATAGACCCCGTCCGACACCAGGGAGACCCGCAGCTCGTCGCCGATGCCGTACGCCTCGTGCGAACGGTGCCGTGCGCTGCGGGACAAATCTCCGTGGGTATCGAGACTCAGTGCACCCGCCAGGCGGCCACTGTGCGCAAGAAACGCCCACTTGTCGACGTCCTCGACCTCGTATTCGTAGTGCGCCAACCAGGATCCGGAACACCCAACGTTCCGGTTGACGCTGCCGGTGAACAAGATGGTGCCCGGGTCGACGGTGTGCCAGCAGCAGCGCTCATGTGGGATCACCGTGCGCAGGGCCTCGCTCATTCGCGCGCTGTACCCCACCCAGTCCAGCTGGTCGGCGGCGGCACGCGAGATTTGATCGCGGACGCGTGGCAGCAAGCTCTGCGCCATGTCCGAAGTGTATCGCAGCAGGTTAGGGCTGCCTACCCCAGAAATCTGGGTGAATTCCCCAGGATTCAGGGATATGACGCAGAACCGACAACGACGACGCTGGTTTCATGACGATGACAGCCAATACCTCCGCCGAAACCGACCACGACCTGCCCAACCCGGAGCCGATCATGCAGCTGGCGTCCGGGTTCATGGCCGCCAAACACCTCTTCGCCGCCAGCGAACTCGGTTTGTTCGAGGCGTTGGGCGAGGGCCCCACCGACCTGCGTGGCCTGGCCGCCCGCACCGGGCTGACTGTCCGAGCCACCCGGATCAGCGCCGACGCCATGGTCGCGCTCGGTCTGCTCGAACGCCGAGGCGAACGGTATGTCAATACCGAGACGGCGGCCATGTTCCTCGCCGGCGGATCGCCCGCCGACCTGCGTCCGCTGCTGCGGTTCTGGGACAAGATCAGCTTCCCGGCGTGGGAAGACCTGGCCGGCGCACTCGCCCGCGGGCCGAACCGCGAGATCTTCGACCTCGACGCCGCCCTGCAACCCCTCGCCTCGATCGGTATCGAGGCGTTTTCGGCGGGCCCCTCGCTCGCCCTGCCGGACACGGTCGATCTGTCCGGCAGTCAGCGACTCCTCGACATCGGCGGCGGCACCGGCTCCTGGTCCATCGCGGTGGCGCGCCGCTGCCCGCAACTGAGCGCGACCGTGTTCGAGCTGCCGGCGGTTGCCCAGACCACGCAGGACCGCATCGCGTCGGTCGGGCTGGAGGGGCGAATCGACGTATGCGCCGGCGACGCGATGGCCGACCCGCTGCCCGCCGGATACGACGCCTTCCTGGTCGCGAACCTGGTGCACTGCTGGTCGCCGGAGCAGAATCGTGTGCTGCTACAACGCATTCGCGACGTCGCCGCACCCGGCGCCACACTGTTGATTGCCGACTTCTGGACCGACCCCACCCACACCCAGCCGGTCGCGGCCGCCTTGATGGCGGGGGAATTCGCGGTCCACCTCGAACACGGCGACGTCTACAGCGTCGGAGAAGGCATTGCCTGGCTGCAGGACACTGGCTGGCGCTACCGCGACCATCGCTCGCTCACCGGCCCGATGAGCGTCATTGTCGCCGAAACCGCATGAAACAAGACGACATCCAAGGAGCACACGATGAGCGAGCATCAAGTCGCAATCGTCGGTGCCGGCACCTCCGGGGTCGCGGCGGCGGTGGCCCTCGCCGACCGTGGCATCAACCCGTTGCTGATCGACCGAGCCGACCAAGTCGGTTCGTCGTGGCACTCTCGTTACGACCGGCTGCGACTGAACACCGGTAGGCAGTTCTCCCACCTACCGAACCGCCCCTACCCCAAGGGCACACCGACCTTTCCCACGAGGCAACAGGTGATCGAGCATCTCGAGCGGCACGCGCGCGGGGACGGGATCGAGCTGCGCCTGGGCTGCCCGGTGGAACGACTCGACCTCACCGGCGGGCACTGGCGGTTGACCACCGCTGCCGGTTCCGTCGACGCTGCCGAGGTGGTGGTCGCGACCGGCTTCGATCATGAACCCTTCGTCCCGGACTGGCCCGGACGCGGGGACTGGCGGGGTGCACTGGTCCATTCCTCGCAGTACCGGAATCCCCTACAGTACAACGGGAAACGGGTCCTCGTGGTGGGAGCGGGCTGCTCGGGCATGGAAATTGCCTACGACCTCGCCACCGGAGGCGCGGCAAAGGTCTGGCTTTCGGCTCGCACGCCGCCGAACATCATGCTCCGCCAGGGACCTGGTGGCATACCGGGAGACTTCATCGCGACGCCGCTCTACCATGCCCCGGTCCCTATCGCGGACGCAATCGCACGGTTCGGCCGGGAGAGGAGCATCGGCGACCTGCGCGAGTTCGGATTGCCGATCCCCGACGAGGGGATCTTCGCCCGCAGCGCCCGCCTCGGCGTGGCACCGGCGATCGTCGACAAGGAGCTCATCGCCGCGATCCGGGACAGGTCCATCGAGGTCGTTCGCGGAGTCGAATCACTCGACGCGGACAGCGTGTGGCTGGTGGACGGTGTGCGAATCGACCCGGAGGCGATGGTCTGCGCGACGGGGTTCCGCCAGGAACTCGACAAGCTGGTCGGGCACCTCGGCGTACTGGACGAGCGAGGTTGGCCGCACTCCACCGGTGAAAAGCCGGCCGCCGAGAGGTTGCGTTTCATCGGGTTCGTGCCCAGGCCGTCGCAGATCGGGTTCGCGGCGAAGCAGGCTCGCCGCGCGGCCAGAGCGATCGCGCGGGAACTGCGGTGAGCGTCGGCGGTAGGGTTCTCCCGCAGCCGTGTGGCGTGCTTCCAGCGTTCGTCGTGGTCCAGCGGCCGGGACGGGCCGTGCCACCGGACGGCGGGGTACCCGATCGCACAGCCGCGTTGTGCTGTGGCCCCACCGGCGCCGGGCGTGGCCCGGCAGTACTCGGGCACCCTCGGCAAGGTCGGCAACTGCCAGCTCGCGGTCAGCGTGCACGCCGCCACCGACGCGGCATCCGTCCCAAATGGGAAATGGCGATCGAGATGATCGACGAGCTGATCGAGTGGGGCCGGATCCCGCCGGCGGTGGTCGCGGATGCCGGCTACGGCGACACCACCGCCTTCCGGCTCGCACTGACCGACCGGGGCATCGACTAGGTTGTCGCCGTCAAGGGCGCTACCAGCGACCCATCCGTACGACGCGGTCCCGGAGACCGCGGCGTACACCGGACGCGGGCGGCCGCCGACACCCCGCTACGGACGGCAAAACCAGCCCGAACAACCCCACTGCGGTGATGCGCTCGCAGTTCGCCGCGCTGCGGATCCGCCCGGCGAACCGGGACATCCCGCGCGCCGAGGACGGCACCCTGCCCGCGGTCTGGTTGCTCGCCGAATGGCCGACCGGAGCGGACGAGCCCACCGACTACTGGCTCGCCACGCTCCCGAGGACACTCCGCTGCCCGAACTGGTGCGCCTGGCGAAGGTCCGCTGGCGCGTCGAGCACGACCACCGAGAACTGAAAACCGGTCTCGGACTCGAGGGCCGTTCCTGGCTCGGCTGGCACCACCACGCCACCCTGGTGGTTGGGGTTCATCGGCGCAGTGTGTGAGATGGCGGTTCGCCGAACTTCTGTTGGTAGGCCTTGGCGAAGCGTCCGAGGTTGTTGAAGCCCCACCGGTATGCAGCGTCGCTGACAGTCGTGGCGTCACTGGTGGCGGTGAATAGCTCGGATCGGACGCGTTCCAGGCGGACATTGCGTACGTAGGCCGACGGGCTCATCTCGTAGTGGTCGCGGAAGAGGTTCTGTAGTTGGCGCACAACGACTCCGGAGATGTGGGCGAGGTCGCTGATGGTGTGTTGGGACCCTGGGTGTGGTTGACGACGTCTATGACTTTCTGCAATGCCTTCGGATCATCGGGGCGGTCGTCGGTGTGGAGTGCTTCGGTCATGGAGTGGCTCTGGTTGATCAGCAGTCCCGTGATGAGAGCACGTTCGAGCTGGTCGACGTGTGCGGTGAGCGCGGAATTGGGGATGGGTGCGGGGAATCGTCGGTTCGCGTCTGTTCATCATGATCCGTTTCTCCACGAGCAACCCACCCATACCATCGGATAAATTACTAACCAATAGTATGGTTCGGATATGACATCGGTTGATGACGGACAGCGATGGCCGCCCGTCGCCCACGAGGAGCATCCCTGGATCAGCGCCACCGGCGACTACGGATCTCGACGCGAACGTCGCCTCACCACCGGCCCCTACCGCGCCGCGGTACCGCCATTCATCGCGAACCGGACCCTCTCGCTGAACAGCGAACTGCAGGCGCTGACGGAGGAAGCGGCGACCGAACTCACCCGCTTCGACGCCGAGGTCGGCCACATCACCGCCCCGTTCGCATCCATTCTGCTGCGCACCGAGAGCGCATCGAGTTCAGAGATCGAGAACCTCACCAGCGGAGCACGCCAGATCGCGCTGGCCGAACTCGGCGAGCACGCCTCCCGCAACGCCCGCCTGATCGTCGGAAACGTCCGCGCCATGCAGGCCGCATTGGAGTTGTCCGACCGCATCGACGCCGACGCGATCCTGCAGATGCACCGAGCACTGCTCGAACACGGCGATCCGAACATCGCCGGCCGATGGCGGCAACAGCAGATCTGGATCGGCGGCGGAAACCTCGGACCCCACACCGCGCAATTCGTCCCCCCACACCACGACCGCGTTCCCGAACTGATCGACGACCTGACCGCCTTCGCCAACCGGGTCGACGTACCCGTGGTCGCCCAGATAGCGGTCGCCCACGCACAGTTCGAAACCATCCACCCGTTCCCCGACGGCAACGGGCGCGTCGGCCGCGCCCTGATCCAGGCGATGCTGCGCGGCGGACAGCTCACCCGCAGCGTCGCCGTCCCGGTGTCCGCAGGCCTCCTGCACGACACCGCCACCTATTTCCGAGCCCTCGACGAGTACCGGTCGGGCAACCTCGAGCCGATCATGCGGTCGATCGCGGAAGCATCGTTCGCCGCCATCGCCAACGGCCGCACCCTCGTCCGGGACCTGGAAACGGTTCGAGCCGACTGGCGCACCCGGGTGACGGCGCGACGAGACGCAGCGGTACACCGCCTCGCCGACCTCCTCCTTCGCCAACCGGTCGTCGAGAGCAAACTCGTCACCTCCACGCTGGGGGTCACCGGCGCCAACGCGCAAATCGCGATCGACCGCCTGGTCGACACCGGAATACTCACCCAGATCACCGACGGACGACGCAACCGAATCTGGCAAGCCAAGGACGTCATCCAGGTCCTCGACGAATTTGCCGCCCGCGCCAAACGCCGCCGAGGATGAATGTGGTAGGTCCGCACTCCCGACTGTGGGAATCGGGACACCGCCACACGACTGCGCCGATCCAATACACGCCCCCGGCCGTCCCGGCAGGTCTGTCCGATACCGGCCAAGTCCACCCTCGCCGATCCGCTCGCACGCAATCTCCCGGTGCCGGCATTCGCCGGCGACCGAGCCGAGCTCGCCATCGAACTGCTCGACCCGAGACCCGATGGCGAAGGGAAGGCATCCAGGTCAGCGTGGCGGTTCCAGAGGGGTACGGCGGAGCCTGCCTTCGCGTGCTCGGACATCATCTACAACATCTCGCCCACACCCGAGCATGCGATCCGGACGATCGCGAACAATCTCTCCGGCCGGAAGGTGGGCGACTCGGACACCGAGCTCGGCCTGCGACGAATCGCCGATCCCGACTACCCCACCGTGATCCACGCCAGGGCGAGTACATCGGCGCACTGTGCCTGAACCTGGACGTGTCGATGCTGTCGCCGCTGACACTGGCCTTGTCGAATCTCGTTGCCCTTGGGCCGCGGTACATCCGCTCCGGCAACCACGCTACGTCAACGCTGAGCAAGTTCGAAAGATATTGCATCTGAGTACTTTTGCAATGTCGTCACGGCCACGTTGCCAACGCTGCAACAGGACGGCACCGACAAACACACACCACCCGAACCACCGCGGGATCGATACGAATCGAATCGACGACGACGGTTCAAACGGGCGAGGCACCACGGACAATGACTGCGTCGCTGTTCCCGATGCTCCGCGCCGAGAAACTGGCGAGTCGCTGCGCCCCATGGATCCTCTGCGCCACTCGCAGGGGTTACCCACCGTTACCGCACCTCATCCAGCGCTACACGGACCCCACCTGGCCCGGCTGCTTGTGCCCACCCAGACCGCCGAAGCCACCTGATGCGACCACCGCCGCCCGCGGCCTCTGGGCCCTGACCACCCTCGCCGCCATCAACCCCTGCACCGCCGCACGGTTCCGCCAACACTGACCGACCGGAAACCCCCGGAACCCACGCCGCTACCACCCACCCGACGCCCGCACCGCACGACCTGACACCCTTGACACATCCCAAACTCACCTCCACCATATTCGTTTTCGCGCTTGCACGCCCACAGGTCCGGGATGGTGGCCGAATATTCCACGGCAGGTCCACGCACTCCCCGAGCCTCGCTTACCGCCGCCGCGCGACAGTTCGCCACCGAGTTCGGGTTCACCGCATCAGGTGTCGTCGAGGTCGACGCAACCATCGAACCCACCCGCGGACACCGCCACAGGGCACTCCGACGCGGACGACGTCGACGACGCCGCACGAATTCGGGAACACGCCCACCAAGTCGCACCCCGACCCAACGCTCGACTGCCGCAGACGAACCCCGAATCCGGCCGGAACGCGATTCATGACGTCGACCCGCTCTCGGGGCAGCGGTGTGCACCGCTACGGTGTCGGGGGCCGATCGGGTGCGCGGAGGGCGACCGTGGTGGCGAGGACGGCCAGCGCGAACACGATCATCACCGGCCAAGGGGCGAGGGTGGCTTGGGCCATCGTGCCGAGCACCGCTCCCAACACGGTGGCCACCACCGCAGCGAGCGCCGCAGCGAAGCTGATCAGTACGGCACGGCGCTCTTCGGTCGCGAAAGCACTGATCCACGACACGGTGGCAGCGCCGATCGCTGCGTTCGCCAGCGTGGCGAGGAAGAACACCACGCCGTGAATCCACAGTTGCTCTCCGCCCGGGAATGCTTCATTGGCAAGGCACACGAGGGCAGCGACGCCGTTGATCGCGCCGCTCAACACCAGCATGCCGCGCACTCCGCGCCGGGTGAAGACACGACGCCACAACACCGCACCAACAAACAGGCCCCCGGCCGAGCTGATCACGAGTATGTGCAGGCTGCCGGCCTTATCGCCGTGAGACATCGCCGCCCGCAGGGAGAAGAACGTCATGCTCAAACTGATCGGCACGAACACGATCTGGGTCGCCAGGAACAATCGGTACCAGCTGCGGGTCCGCACCACGGTGACGCCTTCGCGATAGTCGTCGACGAACCGTTGGGGCGGCCGCAGTGCTCCCGACGTCGTCGGCCCGACGAGTGTCGCTGCCGCGCACGCCGCCACCATGGCGGCCGCACCCAACCACAGCACGTCGATGCGACTGTCGGCCGGGTCCCGCGCGGACACCAGGGGAAGGATCATCAGCGTCGCCACGACCGTCAATATCGCACCGACCGCTTCTTGGGTAAGCAGGAGGTGGTTACGTCGTGGTCGGTCGAGCATGCGCGAAATGATCTCGGCGTAGGCATTGTTCGCCATTCCCATCGCACAACCGATCACCGCCGAGGCCAACAAGAAGACCGGGGCGACGAGAACACCACGCAGGTCCGCCGCTGCGATACACGAGGTCAGAACGGCGATAGTCGCGGCGGCCGCCGCGATGACCATGTTCTGCCGGCGCCGCGACCGCGCGACAACCATCGGTGATAACACATTTCCGGCAATGAATCCGATACTGAATATGGGATACAGCAAGCCAGCAGCCCAGTAGAGGCCTTTCTGAGCCAGCAGAAACGGCAGAACCGCCGACACACTAGCCATCTGCGCACCTACCGAATAGGACGCGCCGAACGCCAACAACACGGGGTATCGATTCGTCCCAGATGTCACCGCACACACCACCCCTTCGCTCCGCGATGGACTGTAACCGGCGCCGACCGTTACTGGCTCGGAACTTGCTCGTGCACAGGCACGCGGAAGCCCACGACGACGATGCGCTGCGAATTCTTCAGCACCGCTCGACACATCCTTGCAGTTCCGGCCATGTCGGAACGGCAGGCACCACACCGGCCGCCGAGACTGCCGCCGAGACGGTCACGTCAGCTTCGAATCTTCGCAGGATCAAGTGTGGGCACTTCCGTAACGGCAGATGAGCGGGACATAAGTAGGTTGCGCAAACCTGGACCATCGACCGGTTGCCACGGTAGGTTCTCGGGCAACAACCAATCTCCCATCCCAGTCAGCGATTCCCGAACCGAGTCATTCGCGGAACCCCACGAGTGCCCGGTGTCGAAACCCTGGGGAAATCTCACAACGGGACCGTCGTTCGCGATCTCATCCTTTTCGAGGAGCCACATGCTCTCTTGCACAGCTAAATCCGGACTCGTCACCGGCGCTTCCGG
>NZ_JBHUSF010000341.1:0-9397 GCF_042673295.1 Rhodococcus sp. NPDC057014 | reverse complement strand
GCCCTGCGGCACGTATGCGAGGCCGCGCGCCACCCGGGCGCTGGGCCGCAGCGCCGTGACGTCCTCGCCGTCGAACAGCACCCGCCCGGAATTCACCTTGATCAATCCGACCGCGGCCCGGAGAAGCGTGGTCTTGCCCGCGCCGTTGTGTCCCATCACCGCGGCCACCCCGTCCGACGGGACCGTCAGCGACACTCCGTGGATCACCTCGGTCCGGCCGTACCCGGCCCGGACGTCGTCAAGCTCGAGCATCGCTGTCCTCCTTCGCAACGTCGGGCTGCAACTCGGGGGCGGCGCCCGCCGCGGCGGTCCCGAGGTACACCTCCTGCACCCGTGGATCGGCCTGCACCTGTTCGACCGTGCCCTCGCTCAGCACCTTCCCGGCGTGCAACACCGTCACCGAGGTCGCGAACGCGCGCATGAAGTCCATGTCGTGCTCGACCACCACGACGGTCCGTTCACCGCCGATGCGGCGCAGCAGGTTTCCCGTCTCCTCGCGTTCCTCGTGGCTCATGCCCGCCACCGGCTCGTCGAGCAGCAGGACCGAACAGTTCTGCACGAGGAGCATGCCGATCTCGAGCCACTGCTTCTGCCCGTGCGCGAGGATTCCGGCCGGGGTGTCGCGGAGTTTGCCGAGACCCGTGACGTCGAGCGCCTCCTCGATCGCGGGGAGCACCGCCTTGCGGCGACGCAGCAGCGTGAGCGCCGAGCGGCCGGAGCCCGCCGCGATGTCGAGGTTCTGAAGCACCGACAGTTCCTCGAACACACTCGCCGTCTGGAACGTGCGGCCCACGCCGAGCCGGGCGATGCGGTGCACCTTCTTGCCGATCAACTCGACGCCGGATTTCGTGACCGACCCCGTCGCCGGGACGAGCCCGGTAATGGCGTCGACCAGCGTGGTCTTGCCTGCGCCGTTGGGGCCGATCAGGAACCGCAGATCGCCCTGCATCAGGGTGAGGTCGACGCCGTCGACGGCCTTGAAGCCGTCGAAGCTGACCCGCAGGTCCCGGACCTCGAGGTACTCACTGGACATTCCGGCGTTGCCGCCGGGCACCGGCTCCCTGGTTGTGGTGGGAATCGTCATCGCGCCATCTCCATTCGTTCCGCCGTCTCGGTCTCGTCCTCCGGACCGGGCGGTGGCTGCTGTTCGGACGCGGCTTTCTGCTTGCGCTTCAGCAGCGCGAACAGCCCCGCGACGCCGGCCGGGAAGATGCCGACGACCACGATGAACAGCAGACCCTGCGCGTAGATCCAGCCGGACGGGAACGACTCCGAGAAGGCGCTCTGCGCCCATGCCACACCGATCGCGCCGAGGACGGGGCCGAGGAGCGTGGAGCGTCCGCCGATGGCCACCCCGATCAGGAACGCGATCGACGGGACGATCCCGACGTCGGCGGGGGAGATGATGCCGACGATCGGCACGAACAGCGCACCGGCGAGACCGGCGAAGAACGCTGCCGTCACGTAGGCGAGGAGTTTGATGTTCGCCGGGTCGTAGCCGAGGAAGCGCACCCGCTCCTCCTGATCCCGGACGGCGACGAGCAGTTCGCCGTACCGGCTGTTCATCAGTTGCCGGGTGACGGCGACGACGGCGAGCAGCACGCCGGCGGCGATGAAGAACAGCATCTGCTTGTTGGCGGGATCGTTCAGGTTGAAACCGAAGAACGTGCGGAACCTGTTGAGGCCGTTGCTCCCTCCGGTGCTCTGCTGACCCACCAGCAGGATGGCGAACGCGGCGGCGAGTGCCTGGCTGAGGATCGCGAAGTACGCGCCCTTGACGCGGCGCTTGAACACGCCGAGGCCGAGGACGAACGCCACCGACGCGGGGATCAGGAGGATTCCCAGGATCGTCACGATCGGCGACGTGAACGGCACCCAGTAGCCCGGCAGTTCGCGGATGCCCGCGATCTGCATGAAGTCGGGCACGGTGTCGCCGCGGAGTTCGGCGTCGGCGATCTTCAGGTGCATCGCCATCATGTAGGCGCCCAGTCCGAAGAACACCCCCTGGCCGAGGGTGAGCATGCCGCCGCGGCCCCACGCCAGGCCGATACCGACCGCGACGATCGCGAAGCACAAGAACTTGCCGAGCAGACTCAGCCGGAAGTCGCTGAGGACCGCGGGCGCGAGAACGAACAGAAGCAGCGCGGCCAGCGCGAATCCCGCCCACGCGCGGTAGCGGCCACTCGTCAGGATGCTCATACGAGACTCCTCGTCTTGACGGCGAACAGGCCCTGCGGCCGAACCTGGAGGAACACCACGATGACCACGAACACGATGACCTTGGCGATCGACGCCGTGGTCGAGTACTCGACGAACGAATTGAGGATGCCGAGCGCGAACGCGGCGATCACCGCACCCTTCATCTGTCCCAGGCCGCCGACCACGACCACCAGGAACGCGTCGATGAGGTAACTCTGGCCGATGGTCGGGCTCGTCGAGCCGATCAAAGTCAGCGCCACACCCGCGACACCGGCCAGCCCGGAGCCGATGAAGAACGTCGTCACATCGGTTCGGCGACTGGAGATCCCGCTCGTCTCCGCGAGGTCGCGGTTCTGCACGACAGCGCGGATCCGGCGTCCCATCGACGACTTCTGCATCGCCAGTGACAGCGCGACGACGGCCACGACCGCGAGAACCAGGATGAACAGCCGCGTCTTCGGGACCACCGCGCCCAGGATCTCCACCCCGCCGGACAGCCAGCCCGGTGCGGCGACGTTGACGGCGGGCGCCCCGAAGACGTCGCGGGCCAGTTGCTGCAGGATCAGACCCACACCGAACGTCACCAGCAGCGTGTCCAGCGGCCGGTGGTACATCCGCTTCACGAGTGTCACCTCGAGCAGGACGCCCATCGCACCACCGACCACGAAGCCGACGAGCAGAGAGACGAACAGGGAACCGGTGGCACTCGACACCACCTGCTGCACCACGTAGGCCGTGTACGAGCCGGCCATGATGAATTCGCCGTGGGCCATGTTGATGACGCCCATCTGGCCGAACGTCAACGACAGCCCCAGCGCCGCGAGCAACAGGATCGATCCGATACTCAACCCGGTGAACAGCTGTCCGATCACTACATCCATCGATGTATGTCCTCTCTCTTCCCTCGTGCTCGTCGGACCGTGTTCCAGCTACCCCAGCGACTCGGCCCACGGGTAGGACTTCAGGTACGGGTCCGGCTGAATCGGGGTGCCCGAATCCCAGACCGTGTAGATCAGGCCGTCGCCCCGGATCTCACCGATCCGCGCGGTCTTGGTGATGTGGTGATTGGACCCGTCGATGGTGACCAGACCCTCCGGTGCGGCGAACGTGACGCCGTCCGCGTTGTCCTGGATGTCCTTGGTGGCGAACGAGTTCGCCTTCTCGACGGTGTTCTTCCACAGGTACACGGACGTGTACGCGGCTTCCATCGGGTCGGACGTCGGCTTGTTCGCGCCGTACCGGGCCTTGTACGCGTCGACGAACTTCTTGTTCTCCGGCGTGTCGACGGTCTGGTAGTAGTTCCATGCGGTCAGCTGACCTTCGATGTTCTGGACGCCGATGCCGCCGACCTCCTCCTCGGCGATCGACACGGACACGACGGGCATGTCGGCGGGCTTCAGGCCGACGTTCGCGTACTCGCGGAAGAACGCGACGTTGGAATCGCCGTTCAGGGTGTTGAACACGGCGTCCGCGTCGGCGGAGCGGACCTTGTTGACGATGGTCGAGAAGTCGGTGGAGCCGAGCGGTGTGTAGTCCTCGCCCTTGATCTCGATGCCGTTGGCCTCCGCGTACGCCTTGATGATGCGGTTGGCCGTCTGCGGGAACACGTAGTCGCTACCCACCAGGTACAGCGATGTGACGCCCTTCTCCTTCAGGTAGTCGAGAGCGGGAACGATCTGCTGATTGGTGGTGGCGCCGGTATAGAAGATGTTCTTCGAGTCCTCGAGCCCCTCGTACTGCACGGGGTAGTAGAGCAGCGAGTTGTTGTCCTCGAAGACCGGCAGCATCGCCTTGCGGCTCGACGACGTCCAGCCGCCGAACACGGCTGCGACGCAGTCGCTGCTGATGAGCTTCTCCGCTTTCTCCGCGAACACGGTGGGCTCCGACGCACCGTCCTCGGCCACGATCTGGATCTTCTTGCCGAGCACGCCGCCCGAGTTGTTGATCTCGTCGACCGCGAGTGCGATCGAGTCCCGGACGGTCACCTCACTGATGGCCATGGTGCCGGACAGCGAGTTCAGCGACCCGACCTTGATCGTGTCCCCGGACGTGTCCACACAGGACGCCGCCGTGGACTCGCCGGCCGTGTCGGACGCCTTGCTGCCGCAACCGGTCAGCACGAGCCCGATGGCGGCGAGCGCGGTCGGTGCAGCGAGGGCGCGCTTGGAGAAGGTGCGCATGTACGGGCCTTTCCGTCGGAGGACTGGGTGGACCTCCGCAACCCGGGACATGTATCCGCCCCACGTATACAGAGGTGTATTCGTGGGGCGAACATTAAGCGGCCGTTGTTGCGCCTGAATGTCTGGCGGTGACGTGTTCGTGACGCGAATTACGGTTGCGTGAACAACCGCTCACAGTGCCCCGGCGTGGCCGGGAACCGGTGTGCGCTAACGGATCAGATAGGGCGACACCGAACTCTGGTGCTCGCTGATGTCGAGTTGCTTACCGAGCGGGGGGAACGCGCGCTGCGGGCAGTTGACGCGCTCGCACACCCGGCAACCGGCACCGATCGGGGTGCCCGGGTTGGAATCGTCGAGGTCCAGTCCGTCGCCGTACACGAGACGGTGCGCGTGCCGGATCTCGCAGCCCAGCCCGATCGCGAAGATCTTGGCGGGCTGACCGTAACGTTGGGCGCGGCGTTCGACGGTGCGGGCGATCCACAGGTACCGGCGGCCGTCGGGCATCTGCGCGATCTGGTTCATGATCTTGCCCGGGTACGCGAACGTCTCGTACACGTTCCACAGCGGGCACGTGCCGCCGCTGGTGGAGAAATGGAACCCGGTGGCGGACTGCCGCTTCGACATGTTGCCGGCCCGGTCGACGCGCACGAACATGAACGGGACACCGCGCAGCTTCGGACGCTGCAGCGTGGAGAGTCGGTGGCAGATCGTCTCGTAGCTCACCGAGTAGAACGCCGACAAGCGCTCGATGTCGTAGCGGAAGTCCTCGGCCACGTCGTGGAACTGGCCGTAGGGGAGGACCGTGGCCGCAGCGAAGTAGTTGGCCAGCCCGAGCCGGGCGAGCGCGACCGACTCGTCGCTCGTGAAGCCGCCCTCCGCCACCAGCTTGTCCAGCAGGTCGCCGTATTCGAGGAACGCCAGTTCGGTCGCGAACTTGAACACCTGCTGCCCACCCGACAGGTGCGGCGAGATCTCCAGCAGCCGCGACTCGGGGTCGTACCGGTGCAGGACGTTCTCGCCGAGGTCGATGCGCTTGACGATCTGCACGTCGTGCACCGTCTGCAACCGGCGGGCGATCTCACCGCCGACGTCGCCGCGGTGGAACCGCATCCGCGCCGTCAGCTCCTCCGCGGCGGTGTCCAGCTCGTGCAGATAGTTCTGCCGCTGATAGAAGTAGTCGCGGACCTCCTCGTGCGGCATCGTGATCGAGCCGCTGCCGCTGCCGTCGCTGTAGCGGTCCTCCGTCGCGAGCGCCAGCTGGGCGGTGGTGTTGCGGAAGCGGCGGTGCATGTTGACCATCGCCTTGGCCAGGCCCGGATGCGACGCCACCATCTCCGCGATCTCCTGGGCGTCGGCGTCGATCCCCATCTCCTGATCCAGCGCCACCTCGCGCATCTCCGCGATCAGGCGCGTGTCGTCCTGGGACGAGAAGAACGTGGTGTCGACGCCGAAGACCTCGCTGATCCGCAGCAGCACCGGCACCGTCAGCGGCCGGACGTCGTGCTCGATCTGATTGAGGTAGCTGGCCGAGATCTCCAGCGTCTTCGCCAGCGCCGCCTGGCTCAGACCACGCTCGGTTCGGAGCTGACGCAACCGGGTGCCGACGAAGGTCTTGGACATACGGCAATGGTACCGGCGCAGGTCAGCTGTGCGAACGGAACCTTCGCAAGATTTGCTCGCGCGGGTCGGGAGGTCAGGCCCTGTTCTCCGAGCGCGGGGCGCCGATCCCCGGGTCGATCCGGTACGGACCCGACGCCGACGGTGCGACGGGGAAGTCGAACATCGCCGTCGGCAGGTACACGGTCGAGCAGGAGTTCGGGATGTCCACGACCCCGGACAGCCTGCCCTCGATCGGCGCGGCGCCGAGCAGGAGATACGCCTGCTCGGGGCTGTACCCGAACTTGGTGAGGTAGTCGATCGCGTGGAGACATGCACGCTGATACGACAGGTGCGAGTCGAGGTACTTCTGTTCCCCGTCCAGGGTGACGGACGTCCCCGAGAACGCGAGCCATTCCGAGTACTGCGGATCGGTGTTGCCGGGCATGAAGATCGCGTTCTCGGACACGCCGTACGTGTCCATCCCGCCGGGGATGATGTCGACGCGCAGGTCGATGAAGCCGCCCATCTCGATGGCGCCGCAGAACGTGATCTCGCCGTCGCCCTGGGAGAAGTGCAGATCGCCGACCGACAGGTTCGCTCCGTCGACGAACACCGGGTAGAAGACGCGGCTGCCCTGGGTGAGGTTCTTGATGTCCTGGTTGCCGCCGTTCTCGCGCGGGGGCGCGGTGCGGGCCGCCTCGCCGGCGACGCGGTCGAAGTCGGAACCCGACAGGGACCCGAGGACGGCGTCCTGCGGTTCGGGCGGCAGCGCGAGTGGGGGAACCCGGCCCGGGTCGGTGGCGATGAGCGCGCCCTCCCTCGCGTTCCACTTCGACAGGAGGGCGGCCGACGGCGCGGTGCCCATCAGCCCGGGGTGCACGATGCCGGTGAACGAGACGTGGGGGACGTGGCGCGACGTGGCGGTCTGGCCGGCGAAGTCCCAGACGGCCTTGTAGGCGTCGGGGAACTGCTCGGTGAGGAATCCGCCGCCGTTGTGGCGGGAGAAGATGCCCGTGTAGCCCCAGCCCTGGCCGGCCAGCGGGCCGGAATCCTCCTGGGGGATGGGCCCGACGTCGAGGATGTCGACGATCAGCAGGTCGCCGGGCTTTGCGCCCTCCACGGCGAACGGTCCGGACAGGGTGTGCACGGTGGTGAGCGGTGCGTTGAGGATGTCGTCGGCGGAGTCGTCGTTGTGGATGGCGCCGTCGAACCATTCGCGGCAGTGCACGCGGAAGGAGTCGCCCGGTTTCACCGTGACTGCGGCCGGGATGTCGGGGTGCCAGCGGTTGTGCCCGACTATCGCCTGGTCGGTGAACTTCTTCGAGGAATCGAGCGGAAACAGCAGTTCGGGCATGTGCGCTCCTTCGGTGGCCGGTCAGGGACGAGGAAGTCGGCGATGCAGCGGGTTGTTCGTGACGGGTGAACGCCCGGTCGCGGCCCGCGGTGGCGGTCCGGCGACGACGGCCGGTTCGTGAGCCGACCTCTTCGTTGCGTCGAGGAGTTTCATCGCGGACGAAGATCCGTGTCCGAGGCGCGGGGAGGACACGAGCCGGGCGGCGTCGCCTTCGCATCCGGGGCAGGGGACCGATCGGGGCACGTCGGCCATGGGGAACGACCGCTCGAACGGGCCGCAATCGGCGGCGCATCGGAATTCGTACAGCGGCATCGTGGTGCCCTTCGCCCGGAGGAGACCATTCGAGGTCACGGTAGCCGACCGGATCGGTGATTGCAGTCACATCGGGCTGTCGGAGGCGCCTCCGCGGACGGGGAACGGCACGGTCGGGCGGGGGCAGTTATCTGTGTACGACGGGTTGCGTGCATGTGGTTCACCACCTGCGAGTTTTTGCTACTGGCGAGTATTTTTCCTCCCCGATCGGGCAGGTGTGGCGCTGAACTTTCTTAACAGTCTTTGCAAAGTGTTGTGAAAAGCTAGCCGAGATTGGCAGTAGCAACAGGTAGACGGCACTTTTTGCTTATGCCATTCTCGGTGAGTACATACGAAGGGCCTGGCAAGGATGTGAAGCAGTACATCCGTACCGGACCAGAAGTCGAAGAGAGTGGAGTCTTGATGTCGACCACCGGCACCCCGAAGACCGCAGCTGAAATCCAGCAGGATTGGGACACCAACCCGCGCTGGAAGGGAGTAACCCGCAACTACACGGCGGAGCAGGTCACCAAGCTCCAGGGCACCGTTGTCGAAGAGGCGACCCTCGCACGCCGTGGATCCGAGATCCTCTGGGACCTCGTGAACAACGAGGACTACATCAACTCGCTGGGCGCGCTGACCGGCAACCAGGCCGTGCAGCAGGTCCGTGCAGGACTCAAGGCCATCTACCTGTCCGGCTGGCAGGTCGCCGGTGACGCGAACCTGTCCGGACACACCTACCCCGACCAGAGCCTCTACCCGGCCAACTCGGTCCCGCAGGTCGTGCGCCGCATCAACAACGCGCTGCTGCGCGCCGACGAGATCGCCAAGGTCGAGGGTGACACCTCCGTCGACAACTGGCTCGCCCCGATCGTCGCCGACGGTGAAGCCGGCTTCGGTGGCGCGCTCAACGTCTACGAGCTGCAGAAGGCCATGATCGCGGCCGGTGTCGCCGGTTCGCACTGGGAGGACCAGCTCGCGTCGGAGAAGAAGTGCGGCCACCTCGGTGGCAAGGTGCTCATCCCCACGCAGCAGCACATCCGCACCCTGACCTCGGCTCGCCTCGCGGCCGACGTCGCGGACGTCCCCACCGTCGTCATCGCGCGAACCGACGCCGAGGCCGCCACCCTCATCACCTCCGACGTGGACGAGCGTGACCGCCCGTTCCTCGACGGCACCCGCACCGCCGAGGGCTTCTACGGCATCAAGAACGGCATCGAGCCCTGCATCGCGCGTGCCAAGGCCTACGCCCCGTACTCCGACCTCATCTGGATGGAGACCGGCGTGCCGGACCTCGAGGTCGCCAAGAAGTTCGCCGAGGCCGTCCGCAGCGAGTTCCCCGACCAGCTGCTCGCCTACAACTGCTCCCCGTCCTTCAACTGGAAGGCGCACCTGGACGACGCGACCATCGCGAAGTTCCAGAAGGAGCTCGGCGCGATGGGCTTCAAGTTCCAGTTCATCACCCTGGCCGGCTTCCACTCGCTCAACTACGGCATGTTCGACCTGGCCCACGGCTACGCCCGCGAGGGCATGACCGCCTTCGTCGACCTGCAGGAGCGCGAGTTCAAGGCCGCCGAGGAGCGTGGCTTCACGGCCATCAAGCACCAGCGTGAGGTCGGCGCCGGCTACTTCGACAGCATCGCCACCACGGTCGACCCCAACACGTCGACGGCTGCGCTGAAGGGCTCCACCGAAGAGGGCCAGTTCCACTGAGCCTTGTTCTCCGAGGCTTCGACCGATCACGGTTTCACCTGATCAACCCGACCCCGGGGAG
>NZ_JBHUSF010000340.1:0-9421 GCF_042673295.1 Rhodococcus sp. NPDC057014 | reverse complement strand
CCCTCGGTGGTCGTGCTAGATCCTACGAAGCTACCCCGTGCATCCCCGCCCTCGACTCGGTGGATGCCTCGCCTCGTGCGTGGATCAGTAGCGGCGTGCGCCGTCGAAAGGCATCGACGCGATGGGCGCCAACTTGACGGGCTGGCCCTCGGTGGAGGCGTGGATCACGTTGCCGTTGCCGGCGTAGATACCCGAGTGCGAGCCGCCGTAGAAGGAGATCACGTCGCCGGGGCGGAGATCGGACTGCGACACCGGGGTACCGGCGGCCGCCTGCGCGTAGCTGGTGCGCGGCAGGTTCAGTCCGGCCTGCTTGAACGCCCACTGCACCAGGCCGGAGCAGTCGAACGAGTTGGGACCTGCGGCGCCGTAGACGTACGGCGAACCGAGCTTGGTCTGCGCGGCCTGAACGGCCTTGTCACCTGCGGTACTGGCCGGCGCGGGGGGCGCGGGCAGGTTCGGGACACCGGGGATCTGCGGGATGACGACACCCGGGATCTCGAAGGTTCCGACACCGGGGATGGTGATGGGGTCTGCGGCCGCGGGGGCAGCGGTAGCGGTGAGCGCTCCGACTGCGAGCGCGCCGGCGACGACTGCCCGTCGCACATTCCGCTTGGAAACTTGTGACGCCACGAAAGGGGTACTCCGTTTCTTCCATTCATCCGCCGACCGAGTTAGCTGACGGGTTCGGGCTGGGAAGATCAGCCCTACCCACCGGTGCGTGAGGACGTCCCGGCGGGATTCACCCCAGTAGAAACTTGGGTTCCCGGTACGACCGCTCTCGCGAGTGGCCGATTAGGCGGTGACTAGCGATGCGGCCCCGGTGTTGGGGCTGCGAGACTCCGCTAGGTCTCAGGAAGGTTACGAAATGGAATACCCCGATGTCGACCGGAACACGCGGAAAGTGTCCGTTTGCACCGTTTCGGGGCGTGCGGGCGCGCGATACCCACATTCGGTAACGACTGGATAACAAGCGGTATGTTTCCGTTCGCTTTTCGGCAGCGGGAGTGGGCATTTCGCAGAGCGCCGCGACTCCCCGGCCGCGCCGCGCCCCACGTTCGCGCTGTTCAACAGGGGTGGCGTGGGCGCCGCTCGGCACACGCACCGGACCCGCCGACCTCGATCGCCGCACCCCACGATCCCCGTTCCGGGGCGCGCCCTCGGCCGTCGGCCCACCCGCCACCGCAGCCCACACACGGGCAGTGTGATCCTCGTCTCCCCAGGCTCTTCGGGCGGGTCTGTCGGTGCCCGTCCATACGCTCTGAGCCGTGAGTGTCCCCGGCGTACCCGAACAGCTGAGATTCGACGACCTCGACACCCCGCTGCGGGACACCACGTTCGTGGTGGTCGACCTCGAGACCACCGGAGCGCGGCCGGGCGAGGACGCCATCACCGAGATCGGGGCGGTGAAGATCCGCGGCGGCGAGGTGATCGCCGAGATGGCCACCCTCGTCGACCCGGGACGGTCCATCCCGCCGCACATCGTCGAGATCACGGGCATCACCACCGCGATGGTGATCGACGCACCCCGCATCGAACGCGTGCTGCCCGCGTTCCTCGAGTTCGCACGCGGAGCGGTGCTCGTCGCCCACAACGCCCCCTTCGACACCGGCTTCCTCAAGGCCGCCGCGTCGGCCACCGACACCCCCTGGCCCAAGTTCACCGTGCTCTGCACGGTCAAACTGGCCCGCCGGGTCCTCACCCGCGACGAGGCGCCGTCGGTCAAGCTGTCGTCGCTGGCCCGGCTCTTCGACGTCGGAAGCACCCCGACCCACCGGGCCCTCGACGATGCCCGCGCCACCGTCGACGTACTGCACGCCCTCATCGCGCGGGTCGGCAACCAGGGAGTGCACAGTCTCACCGAGCTCGTCGACTACCTTCCCGACGTCTCCTCCCACCAGCGGGCGAAACGCACGCTCGCCAGTCATCTCCCCCACGCTCCCGGCGTCTACCTGTTCCGCGGGCCGTCCGACGAGGTCCTCTACGTGGGCACGGCGACGGATCTGCGCCGCCGGGTGCGCAACTACTTCACCGGCTCCGAGACGCGCGGCCGGATGAAGGAGATGGTCGCGCTGACCACCCGCATCGACCACGTCGAATGCGCGCACGCACTCGAGGCGGGGGTGCGCGAGCTCCGGCTGCTCGCCGCCCACACCCCGCCGTACAACCGGCGGTCCAAGTACCCGAAGCGCGGCTGGTGGATCACGCTCACCGCGGAGGCCTTCCCCCGGCTGTCGGTGGTGCGGACCCCGGCCGCCGACTCCCTCGGACCGTTCCGGTCCCGCTCGACCGCCGCCGACGTCGCCGACCTCCTCGCCGAGTACTGCATTCTCCGTACCTGCACCAGCCGGATCCCGAAGGGACGGACGCACGGTGCGCAGTGCCCGCCCCGCGAGCTCGGGCGCTGCCCCGCGTCCGTCCACGGCCGCGACACGGAGGACACCTACCGTCCCGGCCCGGAACTCTTCCGGCTCTTCCTACGCGGCGCCGACGACGCGCCGCTGCACCGGATGCGCGCACGGGTGGAGGAACTGGCCGCGGGCGAGTTGTTCGAGAACGCCGCGCGGCTGCGGGACCGCACCGCGGAGGTCGTCCTCGCGCTGCGCAGAATGCAGCGCCTGGCGGCGCTCACCGCCCTCGATCAGCTCGTCGCCGCTCGCCCCGCCGCGACCGGCGGCTGGGAGTTCGCGGTGATCCGTTCCGGGCGCCTCGCGTCCGCGGGCTGCGCCCGGCGGGGAATCCACCCGATGCCGGTGGTCGACGCGCTCGTCCTCACCGCAGAAACCGTCGTGCCCGACACGACTCCGCTTCGCGGCGCGTCCCCCGAGGAGGCCGGGCTGCTCGCGCGCTGGCTCGACCAGGACGACACCCGGATCGTCAGTGCGTCCTCGGGGTGGTGCGAGCCCGCACGGGGCGCCGGATCCTGGTCCGAGTGGTGTGCGCTCGCCCGCGCCGGCAGCGCGTCGACACGGGACGCCGAGACCCGACCACCCGCACCGGGTTCCGCCGACCACCGCTTAGGCTGGCGATCATGATCAACGCCATCGTCCTGATCCACGCCGAAGCCCACCGCATCCCGGAGACCGCTCAGGCCGTCGCCGACATCGAGGGCGTCGACAAGGTCTACTCCTGCGCAGGCGACGTCGACCTCATCGCGATCGTGCGGGTCCGGGACCACGCGAAGATCGCGGAGGTCGTCACCGAGGGAATCAACAAGGTGGACGGCGTCTCGCGGACGGCGACGCACATCGCGTTCCAGTCCTACTCCAGCGCCGACGTGGAAGCGGGCTTCTCCATCGGCGAATAGTTCCGCCGGCTATTTGCTGGTGGCCAGGCCCGACGTGAGATCGGCCCACCGGCCGAGCAGCGTCGCGGCCGCGCCGCTGTCGATGGACTGCGCCGCCGCCGAGAGCCCGTCCGACAGTCCCTCCTCGAGGGTGCGGGCGCCGAGACCCCGGAACGCCGTGATCGCCGCCGCGGCGTTGAGGAGAACGGCGTCGCGGACGGGTCCGGTCTCACCCGCGAGGAGTCGCCGCGCCACCGCGGCGTTCACGTCGGCGTCGCCGCCGCGCAGTTCGTCGAGCGGCACCCGGGCGATGCCGATGTCGCGGGGGTCGAGCCGACGGGTGGTCACCGCTCCGTCGGCGACGATGTGCACGGTCGAGGTGGTCGACGTCGTCAGTTCGTCCAGGCCGTCGTCGCCGCGCACCACCAGCGCCGAATTGCCGCGCTGCGCGAGCACACCGGCCACCACCGAGATCAGGCCCGGGAAGGCGCAACCGATGAGGCCGGCCCGCGGACGGGCCGGGTTGGTGAGCGGTCCGAGCACGTTGAAGACCGTCGGGATGCCGATCTCCTTACGGGGCGCGCCCGCGAACCGCAGCGCCGGGTGGAACACCGGCGCGAAGCAGAATCCGATGCCGACCTCCCGCACGCAGCGGGCCACCTCGTCGGGGCCGAGATTGATCTTGACGCCGAGAGCCTCGAGAACGTCCGCGCCACCACTCTTGGACGACGCCGCCCGGTTGCCGTGCTTGACGACGCGGATGCCGGCCGCCGCGACCACCAGTGATGCCATCGTCGAGATGTTCACGGTGTTCGATCGGTCACCGCCGGTGCCGACGATGTCGACGACGTCGTCGTCGACGGGAACCTTGCGTGCGTGCCCGAGCATCGAGTCCGCGAGGCCGCGCAACTCCTCCGGCGTCTCGCCCTTCATCTTCAGGGCGACGCCGAACGCCGCGATCTGAGCGGACGTGGCGTTGTCCGACATGATCTCGTCCATCGCCCATTTCGCGTCGTCCACCGCGAGGTCACGTCCGTCGGTGAGCGCACCGAGGACCGACGGCCAGGTGCGTGCAGGCAGCACACCGTCGTTGGTCCCCTGAGCAGTCGGGCTCTGCATCGTCGTGTCCCCTTGTACTAGTGGCGGATCCGATCCCTGGCAGCCTAGTCACCGGGCGGACCGGACTCGCGCGCCGGTTGCGTCGCGTCCCATCCGTCGACCGAGCCCCCGAGCCGCTGGGCCAGTCCCGCCATCCTCGACTTCTCCTGGGAACAGTGCAGCGCGTCGAGGACCTGGACCCGTTGCAGCACGAGTTCGACAGTCGCGCCGTCCTCGGCCGGGGACGCCTGCCCGTCCGGATCCTGCGGTCGGTAGCCGTCCTGGGCGGCGATCGACACGGCGTCGGCCACCGAGGCCGCGGGCAGCCGTAAGTGGTGCCGCAGCACCGCTTCCGCGTCGGCGTCCCACCGCGGTTCCTCGGCGGCGGCGCGGTCGAGCACGGTCGAGCACGCCTCCACGTCGTCGAAACTCGAGGCGACGACCACGAGGTCGGGCCGGTCCTGATCGAGAGGGGCCTGCTTCCGACTTCCGAACAGTCGCCGCAGCCACCCCGTACTGTTGTCTCCAGAGCGCATGACTCCACCCTTTCACGGTCCGCGACCAGGCTGTCAGCAGGGAGAACCGGACAAGCGGGGCGCCTCGGCGCGCCGAGGGTGGACCCGGGTAGTCGTCTCTTACGACGAAGCGTCATACTTCTGTCTGTGACGAGCGCAGTAGGGACTTCAGGATCAGCAATCACCCAACGCGTGCACTCGCTGAACCGACCTAACATGGTCAGCGTTGGCACCATCGTGTGGTTGTCAAGTGAGCTCATGTTCTTCGCAGGGCTCTTCGCCATGTATTTCGTGGCGCGAGCACAGGCGAACGGGAACTGGCCGCCGGAGCCGACCGAGCTGAATCTGTTCCTCGCCGTGCCGGTGACGCTGGTGCTGATCGCCTCGTCGTTCACCTGCCAGATGGGTGTCTTCGCGGCCGAGCGCGGCGACGTCTTCGGCCTCCGCCGGTGGTACCTCCTGACCTTGGCGATGGGCACGTTCTTCGTCCTCGGCCAGGCCTACGAGTACATCCACCTCGTCGAGCACGGCACCTCGATCTCCAGCAGCGTGTACGGCTCGGTGTTCTACATGACCACCGGCTTCCACGGAATGCACGTGATCGGCGGCCTCATCGCGTTCGTGTTCCTGATCGCCCGCACCAAGGTCAGCAAGTTCACGCCCGCCCAGGCCACCGCCGCCATCGTCGTCTCGTACTACTGGCACTTCGTCGACATCGTGTGGATCGGCCTGTTTGCCACGATCTATTTCATCCGTTGATCAGCTGAACGCCCCAGGCAGCCCCCTGACGTCCAGTCCGTCCCGACATACCAAAGGGATACAGATGAGTTCATCCCCCCCTCCCGCATCCGATACCACAGCGTCCGCCGCCAAGGCACGCCGCCAGCGGAAGCTCCGCAGGCGCGTCACGGGCGCCCTGGTCCTGATGATGGGACTGGTCAGCGCCGGTTTCCTCGCGTCCGCGTTGACGCCAACCCCGCAGGTGGCCACCGCCACCGATGATCAGGCAGCACTGATCCGCGAAGGCAAGCAGCTGTACGACACCTCGTGCATCACGTGCCACGGCGCGAACCTGCAGGGTGTGCAGGACCGCGGCCCCAGCCTGATCGGTGTCGGCGAGGCCGCCGTGTACTTCCAGGTGTCGTCGGGACGTATGCCGGCATCGCGCAACGAGGCCCAGGTCGAGCGCAAGCCCGTCAAGTTCGACGCCGAGCAGACGGACGCCATCGGCGCGTACGTCCAGGCCAACGGCGGCGGCCCCACGGTCATTCGTGACGAGAACGGCGAAATCGCCCAGTCCTCGCTGCGCGGCGGCGACATCGGACGCGGCAGCGAACTGTTCCGCCTCAACTGCGCGTCCTGCCACAACTTCACCGGGCGCGGCGGTGCGCTCTCGTCCGGCAAGTACGCGCCGGTCCTCGACCCGGCCAGCGAGCAGCAGATCTACACCGCGATGGTCACCGGCCCGCAGAACATGCCCAAGTTCTCGGACCGTCAGCTGACCCTCGAGGAGAAGAAGGACATCATCGCCTACATCAAGTCGTCGGGCGAGACGAAGCAGCCCGGTGGCTACGGACTCGGCGGCATCGGTCCCGCCTCCGAGGGCTTGGCCATGTGGGTCATCGGAATCATCGCTGTCGTCGGTGCAGCACTCTGGATCGGAGCAAGGTCATGAGCGACGCTGGCCAGCCGGGCGGCGCCACGCCAAAGAAGTACACGGATGCAGAACTCGAGAACCTGAGCCGCGACGAACTGGTCGAGCTCGGCACCAATCTCGACCACGTCGATGTCGCGTTCCGCCGCAACCGCTGGGCGGTTCCGGGAACGAAGGCCGAGAAGCGCGCCGAGCGGTCGGTCGCGTTCTGGTTCGCGCTGTCCGGCATCTCCGCGATCGCGTTCATCGCGATCTACCTCTTCTGGCCCTGGGAGTACGCGGGCGCCGGCGAGCAGCACTACTCGGCCTACAGCCTGTACACCCCGCTGATCGGCCTCACCATGGGTCTGGCCATCCTCGGCCTCGGTGTCGGCGCGGTGCAGTTCACCAAGAAGTTCATCCCCGAAGAGGTGTCCATCCAGGACCGCCACGACGGTGGATCGTCCGAGGTCGACCGCAAGACGATCGTCGCGGAACTCGGCGACTCGTTCGACACGTCGACGCTGGGACGGCGCAAGCTCCTCAAGCGCACCCTGATCTTCGGCGGCGGTGCCCTCGGCATCATGTCCGTCATGCCCCTCGGTGGTCTGATCAAGAACCCGTGGGCCAAGCGCGACGACTCCCCGCTGTGGGTGTCGGGATGGACCCCCCGCTACGAGGGCGAGACCATCTACCTGCGCCGCGACACCGGTCGTCCCGAGGACGTCGTCCTGGTTCGCCCGGAAGACCTGGACGCGGGCGCCATGGAAACGGTGTTCCCCTTCCGCGAGTCCGATCGCGGCGACCACGACGCGCTGCTCGAGGCGCTGCGCGGCATCCGCAACGCGACCATGCTCATCCGCCTCCGCACGGAGGACGCGGCGAACGTCACCAAGCGCAAGGGCCAGGAGAGCTTCAACTACGGCGACTACTTCGCCTTCTCGAAGATCTGCACCCACCTCGGCTGCCCCACCTCCCTGTACGAGCAGCAGACCAACCGAATCCTCTGCCCGTGCCACCAGTCGCAGTTCGATGCGCTGACCTACGGAAAGCCGATTTTCGGTCCGGCCGCTCGTGCACTTCCGCAGTTGCCTATTACAGTGAACGAAGAGGGTTTCCTAGTCACAACGGGTGACTACATCGAAGCTCTCGGCCCGGCATTTTGGGAGCGTCGACCGTGACCGACAACAAACCGTCCAAACTGAGCGCGATGGCCGCAGGCCAGGCGGAAGCGATGGACTCGCGCTACCACCTCGCAGCGGGAATGCGGCGGCAGATCAACAAGGTCTTCCCCACCCACTGGTCGTTCCTGCTCGGCGAGATCGCGCTGTACAGCTTCGTCATCCTGCTGATCTCCGGTGTCTACCTGACCCTGTTCTTCGACCCGTCGATGGCGCACGTCGTCTACAACGGCGCGTACGAGCCCCTGCGCGGCGTCACCATGTCCCGCGCGTACGAGACCACGCTGAACATTTCGTTCGAGGTCCGCGGCGGTCTGTTCGTCCGTCAGATCCACCACTGGGCTGCGCTGATGTTCGCGGCGTCGATCGTCGTGCACCTGATGCGCATCTTCTTCACCGGCGCCTTCCGGCGTCCGCGTGAGGCCAACTGGGTCATCGGCTGCCTCCTGCTGATCCTGGCGATGTTCGAAGGATTCTTCGGCTACACGATCCCCGACGACCTGCTGTCCGGCACCGGCCTGCGCGCCGCGTTCTCCGGCATCACGCTGAGCATCCCGATCGCGGGCACCTGGCTGCACTGGGTGATCTTCGGCGGGGACTTCCCCGGCGACCTGATCATCCCCCGCCTGTACGTCGCGCACGTCCTGCTGTTCCCGGGCATCATCCTCGCCCTGATCGCCGGTCACCTTGCGCTCGTCTGGTACCAGAAGCACACGCAGTTCCCCGGCCCCGGCCGCACGGAGAACAACGTCGTCGGTGTGCGCATCCTCCCGGTGTTCGCCGTCAAGTCGGGTGCGTTCTTCGCGATCACGTTCGGTGTTCTCGCCGTCATGGGTGGCGTGCTGCAGATCAACCCGGTCTGGACCATCGGCCCCTACAACCCGTCGCAGGTGTCGGCAGGTTCGCAGCCCGACATCTACATGATGTGGACAGACGGCCTGGCCCGTCTGTGGCCGGCTTGGGACATCTACCTGTTCGACCGCTACACCATCCCGTCGGTGTTCGCCGTCGCGTTGATCATGGGTCTGGTGTTCACGGTCCTGATCGCCTACCCGTGGATCGAGAAGCGCCTGACCAAGGACGATGCTCACCACAACCTGCTTCAGCGTCCGCGCGACGTTCCGGTGCGCACTGCGATCGGTGCGATGGCGATCGCGTTCTACGCCGTCCTGACGATCTCCTGCATCAACGACATCATCGCGTACCACCTGAGCATTTCCCTGAACGCGATGACGTGGATCGGCCGAATCGGCATGGTGCTGCTGCCTCCGATCGCCTTCTTCGTCGCCTACCGGTTCTGCCTGGGTCTCCAGCGCAGCGACCGTGAGGTCCTCGAGCACGGCATCGAGACCGGCATCATCAAGCGGATGCCGAACGGTCAGTACATCGAGATCCACCAGCCGCTCGGCCCGGTCGACGACCACGGTCACCCGATCCCGCTCGAGTACCAGGGTGCGACCGTCCCGAAGAAGATGAACAAGCTCGGTTCCGCCGGCAAGCCCGGTTCCGGCAGCCTCGTCACGGCCGACCCGGTCGAGGAGAGCCTGGCCCTCGAGCACGCCCTGCATCACGGCGAGCACGAGCAGCTCACGATGCTGCGGGAGTACCAGGACCGTGCCCACGGCAACGGTTCGTCGACGTCCGGCAACGGATCGTCCGGCAACGGCGAGGCGCACTAGCCTCACCCCCGTAGTCGAACAGAGCCCCGAAC
>NZ_JBHUSF010000339.1:0-9431 GCF_042673295.1 Rhodococcus sp. NPDC057014 | reverse complement strand
GGACGGCGCCGAAGCGGCGGAGACTCCGACGGCACCGACGCCGTCGGGCACGGAATCGAGCGCGACCGGTGCGGCCCCGTCGAACCACACGCAACCGGGGCCGGTGATCGGGATCTTCGCGGCGAACTGCCCTGCGCCCTCGACGGTGCCGAAATCGACCGTCGACGGGACGACGGGGTAGCCGATCGGCGGCGACACCGTGAGCGGGACATCGACGAACTGCGGCGTCAACGCCGTTCCCGGGGCGATGACGTCACCGGACGCGGACCGGGCGTCCGCCGTCGTCACGTCGAGCGTGAGCCGCAGCGTCGCCGCTCCCGGCGGAACCTGGGTGAAATCGAGTTCGACGGGATCGCCGATGTGCTCCTTGGCAATCCGCTCGACCAACGGGTGATCGACGTTCCCCGCGTCGGTCAGCGACACCGACAGGGCAGCACTACCCAACAGGTCGGAGGGGTCGATCTCGTTCCGGTCGGAGTCGACGATGCCCAGACGGATGGCGGACGTCTTCTCGCCGCTGTGGACGGCCGACGTGTCCATGCCGAGCCAGGCCGGGAACAGGTTGCCCGAGATGTGGATGTTCGTCTTCGAGCGGGCCAGCGGGCTGGAGCCGTCCGGGTCGACGAACACGAGGGCCCACATGCCCTGCCACTGGGCGGAATCGTCGGACTTGGTCATCGTGAAGCTGACCGATCGGGGCGACATCCACCGGTACGCCACCTGGGCGCCGTCCAGTGTTGCGGTGGTGGGGGCGCCCTCGCGGTCGAGTGGGAGTTGCGCCCCGCTCGGAGCGATCAATGTCGGGATCAGTCCCTCAGCGTCGGCCGAGCCGAGCACGGTGACCGAGCTGATCGAGTCGTCGAGCACGAAGCGGTGCTGCGCCTCCTCGCACACACTCACGACACAGACACCGGTCTCGCCCTCGATCGGCGCCTGACCGGGTGTGCTGAACGCGTCGAACGCGAACAACAGGTCGTCGATGTTCTGCGCGAGGTAGAAGTCGCCGGGCGACGACGACGTGGCCTTTCCGCACGCCCCGTCGCCGCCGGTGGCGATCGACCGCATCAGGTCGAAGTCGCTGGGCTGCGCGGTGCCCGCGGCGAGACCCACCGCGAACGTGACGATTCCCGACGAGCGCAGCTGATCGGCGATGCCGGCGGGACGGCAGATCGACTCCCGGGCCGCCGCCACCACCTGCTGAACACCCTGATCGCTGCCGAGGGAAACTCCCTGTGCGTAGGGCTTCTCGGCGTCGCGGACGGTGAAGTCGAGTTTTCCGTCGGAGAACCACGCCACCGCCTGGCAGCGGTTGGCCGCCGATTGGCCGCCGCGTTCCGCGAGCGTGCGGCGGGCACCGTCGAGCGCGTTCCAGTAGTCGGTGTCGATGCCGTCCGTCCGCGTGCGGAACCTCTCGACCTCACCCTGCAGGGCGGGCAGCGAACCGTTGTCGAGCCGGGTCCACGGTGCGTGGACGGTGAAGTCGTCGGAGAATCCGGCGATCGCCACGTTGAGTTCCACACCCGCTGATCCACCGAACGTGTTGAGTTGCTCGAGCAGGTAGTTGGCGGCGGACACGCGCGCCGCGTCGGGGTCGGAACCTTGGAGGCTGCCGGACTGATCGACCATGAGCAGCAGGTCGCCCTGTTGCTGCGCGGCCAGGCATCCACCGAAATCGCCGACCGCCGCGGTCGTCGGGGCGGCGGATGCCGTCGGGATCGCCAGCAGCAGCGGTACGAGCATCATCGCCGCGAGGACGGCTACCTTCTTCACAGTCGACCCGCCCATTCCGCAATGTGCCACGCGCTCGCCACGATTCCCGCCAACGCAAGGACAGCGACCACCCAATATCCCCGCTCAGCCCCCTTCGACCTCGAGTACACCGGCATCGCCCGCTGAGCCGTGTCGAGCACGGTGAACCGGGCGAGCAGTGCGAACGCGACCGGACCGGCGAGCACCCACGCGACGACGGCAAAGGCGGTGATCGAACCGAGGGCGATCGCGACAACCAGCCCTGCTACCGCCACAAATCCGGCCAGCACAAGCAAGATGACCGGCGGCTCGCCCTGCGCGATCGTGACGCGTGGCCGCGGACTCGGCGCCGCAGCAAAGGGCTCCGCCGCCGCGGTCGGAGCGAACGTGGTGGGCTGAGATCCGAAGGGGTCGGCGGAGGTCGAACCGAACTGGCCTGCAGCCGGCCATGGCGAGGGTGCGTCGGTGGACGGGCGATCACGAGAGGTCTCGTAATCGCTGAAGTCGAAGGGATTGGTCATCGAGGCACGAATTTCTCTCGCGGTAGGGCAGCAGACGCACGGGGAATCAGGTGTGGTGATCGAACATTCCATCGCGACATTGCGACGAGCGTTACACGAGTGATGATGAAACAATAAGCGGCACAGTGAGTCACAGATACCGCGGCCGTCAGCGTCACCCAGCAGGCGGCACCGCGGCCACAACAGAATCGGCGGCGTCGACCACGCGCGCCCGTCCCCCTCTCTTTGAACGTCGTATGCTGCCGAAATTACACCCCGCCTCCGACACGTTTCCCGATCAACGCGTCGGAGGGGCCGAGATTCATTCAAGCGAATGACAACACCCCCGCTCCTCGGCCCAGCCGCCTGCCTCAGAGCACGTTAGTTGAAACTAATACCAGACATACCCGGCGTCACACATATCCACGCCAACCACGGTGATGTAGCTAATAAATTGCGCGCCAACAAAACCGGATCAATACACCGTTCAACCGACACGACCGTGCAAAATAGGGACTTTCGCCCCTAGCCTCTGCCGGTGTCAGTGCATTACGAGTTGCGGGACGCCTCAGCAGTTGTTCGGCTCACCGATCTTCACAACCGACAGCACAGCGTCTCCTTCGCCGATTAATTCACCGGGCGACGGCTGCTGACCCACGACAACCCAGTTCGAGTCGAGCACCTGCTTCCGTCCCGCACCGGTCGCATCGGCACTGCGCGAGAAGAAGACCCCCGCCGCCTGGATCGTGTTCTGCGCCGTCTGCAGGTTCATGCAGACCACAGCCGGCATCGGTACGAGCGTGGGAGCACTCGCGGTCGGCGCCACAGGCGCAGGCTGCACCGGAGCCACAGGCGTCACCGCGACCGGAGTGGTCACGGGCACCGTCGTCGTCGGGCGTGTCGTCGTGGTTGTCGTGGTCGTGGTCGTGGCCACCGATGCCGTCGTCGAGGACTCACCCGAGCCGCAGGCGACAAGGCCGGCGGTCACAACGACGACTCCCGCGCCTCCCACGATCGAGGAGAACAACGACCGTCGCACCCCGAGCCCCCGGGTTCCCGTCTTCGTGCTGACCTTGGTGGACTGAACATCGATCGACACAGCAGTGCCCTTTCGGAAATGCGGGCGGCCTGCCCGGAAACTCTCGCCCGCGGGTGGTCGCAGGCGGAAAATGTGAATGCGGTCGCGCCAGTGGTATTCGTCAACCCCCCGACGACACGATGGGTGAAACTATTACCAGACGGCATGGACGCCCGCATAATTCGGGCGTGTTGCCAACCCAGCCGCGGGGGTGTTGCGCAATCTCCTGCGCATCAATGCATCCGAGTCAATACGCCATTTGACTGACAGCCAAGTTCCCTGAGCCGGTCTGCACTGCTTTGTCGGTCCCCCAGTGCATGATGACGCCGTGGTTGAGCACACCGCAAAACAGCGAGTCTTCATCGTCGAAGGACGCCCGTGGAAGGACGCTGTGATCGCACATCTCGAGCCGAGGTCGCCCTATCGCCCGTGGTTCATCGGCGAAGACATTCGCAACGGCGACGTGCTCATCACCGTTCTGGACACCGATCCGCGCACTGTCCTGTGCATGGAAGTCGCCGGTTCGTCGTCACTCGACGCCGCCGGCGTCACAGAGTCGTGGACACTCACCGCACTTCCGTCTGTCGCTGCCTTCGAGGCGCATGCCGGCGTCGCTGTTCCCACCGCCGCAGGTCGAGTCGACGACGCCATCGCCGGCCGATTGACTACTCCGTTTTTCACGAATCCGGCGAGCTTCGACGACCCGTTCACCCGACGGGGCGAGGCGTCACACACCACCGCCGCCGCGGCACGTATGCTGCTGAAATCGGCCGGCAAGTGCACCGCCTGCGGAGAACCGATCGACTTGCGTGGCGGTGCCGCGCGGGAGAGAGTGCACATCCACACGGCCGAGAACGGCGTCGACCAGTGGAATTATTACGGTCCGGCGCATGACTGGCCGGCTGTGTTGTGCTGCAGGTGCCAGACTGAGATGACCGAGGGCGGATTTTCCACCTTCCTCGACTACCGCTTCTCATTCCATCCGAGCTGTCCCCTATGCGCTGCATCGCAGACTAGGTCCGCGTCGATCGGCATGCCGAATCCGGGCGAGCCGGTACCGCCGTGGACAGTTCCGTTGGGATGCATCGTCACTGATCCAGTGCCTGAATGGATCTGCGGCGGGTGCGGGTATCGCTGGGCGACGTGACGCGAGTCAGATCCCCATGCGTTTCGCCAACTCCGCTCCCCCGACGTTGCGGATGAAGTCCGGATCACCGCACACGACGAGCTGATCCCGCGCCCGCGACAAGCCGACATACAGCCGCTCCCGCGAACGCTCCTGCACCACCTTCTCATTGAGCGCCAGCACGACGGCACGCCGTTCGAGTCCCTTGAATCCCAGGACGTGCCCGTAGAACACCTGCTCGGTATCCCAGAAGCTGTCCCAATACGCCGCGTTGCCCTCCGTCTGCCGGCTCACCTGCTCCGGGTGACGGCTGCCCGTGGCAAGCAAAGCCAGATCCTCGGGACGCCACCCCTCGTCCATCAACGAATCGATCTGGTCGTCGGCAATCGTCAGCGCGTCCTCCGCCGCGCAGGGCACGAAAAGTACGTCGGGGCCCTCCCCGCCGAGCAGGCGCATCCGCTGTCCGACCAGCGGTGTGAACGAATCCGCAATCTGACGGGTGTTTCGCAGATTGTGATCGAGCACCAACGGGACCAGTTGAATCGGCGGAACGCCCTGCCTGTCGAATACGCGCTGCCCCTCGTCGCTGAATACGTAGATGCCGCCGGCTTCGTCGTCCCGCAGCGCTGCCAGCAGCGGACCCCACCAGTCGTCGGCGAAGTCTTGTGCCTCGTCCACGACCACCGCGTCGAACCGGTCGCGCAACGGCAGTGCCGACGCCAAGTCGGCCATGTGCCGCGGCAGGTCGTGTTCCCAGAACTGCACGGTGTCGGTGTTGCGGATGCTCTCGTCCGGACCCTCGGGCGCTCCCCACAGTTGACCCAGCGCGTGGAACTCACCCACGTACGCGGGACGCTCCTTGTAGGACCAGGTGGCGGTCAATCGCTCGAGATACGACGCCAACCCGTGCGAGTAGCAGATGAGTGCGACGCGCTGCCCCTGCTTCGCCAATCGCCGCGCCTTCTCGACCGCGAGGAACGTCTTGCCGCTTCCGGCGCCGCCGCGCACCTCGACCCGGTGCAACAGCCGGATCGCGTCGAGTATCGCCGACTGCTGGGCGGTGAGCGCATCGGCCGCGTCTTCGTGCGCGATCGCCCGCGCGACCACGTCGCGTTGCGGCAGTCCGCGTCCGGAGAGGACCGTTGTGAGTTGATCGACCGCGCCCTCGGACAGCGCCGGCCGATCCAACTGCTGGCCGGACAGCACCTTCTGCAGTCGCGACACCACGTCGTCCAGGTCACCGCGGTCGATCACCTTCCACCGTGGGCATTCCGGCAGTCCGAAGTCGTCGGTGAGTTCCGTGTTGGGGAACACCACCACGTGGTCCCATCGCAGCCGCCCCTGACTCCAGCGCGGGTCGGCTTCCACATAGCTCCGCAGGGCATACAGCGCGTCCCGTGCCTGCCGAACCGGGTGAATGACCGTCGGCCCTTTTCGCTGCTCTTGGTACCAATCGCTGCCGTCGTGCCAGATCTGCCCGCCCTTCACCTCCAGGCACACGATCCCGTACCCCTCGAGCGCAACGACGAAATCGATCTCGTGGTCCTTGAGTCGGTCGGTGACCCGCTGGTTTGCCACCACCAGGTCACCATCACCGAGCTGACCCAACAGCGCATTCCACACCGATTCCTCGGAACCATTCACCAGGCGCGGATTCTCGGGGATGCGGATCACCATGCGGATACTTTCGCACGGACGGTTCAATTCAGCTCTGCGATCCCGGCTGGAGTTTTCCGTGAGTAGTAGTTTTGCGGTGTGGACATTTCATGGCAGGACCCCGGTGCCGTCTCGTCGATGCTCGACGATTGGGAGACGTGGGCGATCGTCGGGCTCTCCGGCAACCCCGACCGAACGGCGTTCCGGATCGCGGAGCTGTTGCAGCGCCGAGGGAAACGCATCGTCCCCATTCATCCCACCGCACCGACCGTGCTCGGCGAGCAGGGGTACGCCACACTCGCGGACGTTCCGTTTCCGATCGACGTCGTCGACGTCTTCCGTCAGTCCGAGGCCGCCGGCGAGTTCGCGGACCAGGCCGTCGCGGCGGGCGCGAAAGGCGTTTGGTTCCAACTGGGCGTCATCGACGAGGCCGCGTTCCAGCGGACGACCGCGAGGGGCGTCGCGATGGTGATGGACACCTGCCCGGCGATCGAGTGGAGCGCGCGGGAATCAGCGTGACCGTGGCCGGGCTGAAGTCTGACCACGCGACTACGGCTACTCTGGACCGAAATCGTGCAAATCGGACAACGGTCTGACGCGCTCAGTCAATCGGAAGGTTCCCACCTGTGGCTATCGACTACACCCGACGCCCGTCCGCCCCTGCCGCCCCGCAGAGCGGAGTGAGTCTGAGCAAAGTCACCTTGTCGAAGGCCGCGCCGTCGGTCAGCCTCACGAAGTCGGGTGAGCGGCAGGGTGCGATGCGGGTGAATCTCAACTGGTCGTCGGGCGCAGCGCCGCAACCGAAGAAGGCCGGCTTCTTCGCGAAACTTGCGGCCGCCGCGGGCGGCAATAACGGCGTCGACCTGGACCTCGGCTGTCTCTACGAACTTGCCGACGGATCGAAGGGTGTCGTCCAGGCACTCGGCAACAGCTTCGGATCGCTGCAGGGCCCGCCGTTCATCCAGCTCGACGCCGACGACCGCACCGGCACCGCGACCGGCGGCGAGAACATGCGAATCAACCTCGACCGGCCGGAAATGTTCAAGCGCATCCTCATCTTCGCGATGATCTACGACGGCGCACCCAACTGGGCAGCCGTCGACGGCGTCGTCACCCTCTACCCCACCAGCGGCCCCGAGGTGGAGGTGCGCCTGGACTCGGCGAACAGCTCCGCTCGCATCTGCGCCATCGCGATGCTGCAGAACACCGGGCAGGGCATCACCGTGACGCGCGAAGTGAAGTACGTCGAAGGCAGTCAGGCCGATCTCGACAAGACCTACAGCTGGGGCATGAAATGGGCCGCCGGCCGCAAGTAGTAGAGACGGCGGTCGCGAAAGCCACATCCGCGACAGTGACGGCGGCGGAGCGGTTTCCGGCATACCCGGTCCCCCCTCCGCCAAGGGAATGCTGGGACCGGGCACTGCACCGAACGGAACCCCAATGCACACACAGCATAACCTGTTGCCCCACGCCGAATTCCACCCCGGGCATGGCAAATATTGATCGGATACTGGGTGCCGCGGCCACGTGATCGCCGACGCGGACCAGCGACTGACACAGGTGGAACGGCCGAGGCGGCCGGCCGGCCTCAGCTCGAATATCACGCACCTGCGGGCTACCGTCGGGACTATGTTCAGTACCGAGATCGAGGTTCGTACCGGCGCTGTGCCGGTGGTGTACGACCTGACCCGTGAGATCGAGAAGTTCCTCGCGTCGGCCGGCGCCGGCGATGGGCTGCTGCATGTCTGGGTGCCCCACGCCACGGCGGGACTCGTCGTCATCGAGACCGGCGCCGGAAGCGACGACGACCTGCTGCGCGCGATCGACGACGTGCTTCCGCGCGACGACCGGTGGCGCCACCGCCACGGCAGCCACGGACACGGCCGCGACCACGTGCTGCCGGCATTCCTGCCGCCGTACGCGTCCGTTCCTGTCTTCGACGGTGCGCTCGCGACGGGCACCTGGCAGTCCGTCTGCCTCGTCGACACCAATGTCGACAACCCGGTGCGGCACGTCCGGTTCAGCTTCCTCGCCGGCTGAGCCGACGTCCGTGGACCGTCTCCGATCAGGCCTGCGCGAGCGTCCTTGCCGAGGAATAGATTTCGGGCAGAGAGGCCGTTTCGTCGGTGGAAGAGCGATCCACCCACGTCTCCAACGCCGCCCGGAGCACGGCGACCGACACGTCGACCGCCAGGCGAATCTGTAGGTCGGAGCAGTCGAATCCCTTCGACACCACGTCGATCAGGGCCGCCGTCCGCGCCACACTCTCGCGCGCCAGCACAGCACGCAGCGACGGTTCCTTCTTGATGAGCCTGTTCACCCGCAGCAGTCGTCGGCAAGGTGGGGACGAGCTGTCGGCGTAGGTCACCAATGCGTCCGCGAAGGACGTCTCCAACGCGAGCCTCGGAGAGAGGGTCGCGTCGAGTTGGTCGAGCCGTGATGCCACGACCGCCTCGAAGGCCCAGTGGTCCCGGAGCGCGGCCTCTTCCTTCGTGGCGAAGTATCGGAAGAACGTGCGCTGAGACACGCCCGCTGCTTGCGCGATCTCCCCGACGGTGGTGGCCTCGACACCCTTGTGCTCGAACAGTGTGAGGGAAGTCTCACTGATCTCCACGTTCGTCTGCTCGCGTCGCCGCTCCCGCAGTCCCAACGGGCCGGCTGGCAGGTCAGACGGCACGGCGAACGCTTCGATTCTGGTCATCAACGGCCTTCGTTATCGGTAGGAGAACCTCACGCGTCGATCGTTCACATCCGGACATCCATTGTCAACATGGCAGTGTGTGTCATAATGTATGCGAAGGGTAGGTAATCAATGAATCTCAATATCGGTGACATTTTCCTGTACCCGCACCATGGGTCCGTGACAGTCACAAAGCTCACGACCCGGATGTTCAACGATCTACCCACTGATTACGTGCAGTTCGAAGTCGCACAGACCGGGCTGTCCATCGAGATCCCCGTCGCGAAAGCCGAGATCATCGGCGTTCGGAACGCGATCAACAACGATGAAGTCGGTCGAGTCTTCGACATCCTGCGCGGGCCGACGGTCGACGACCCGTCCAACTGGTCTCGTCGGTTCAAGGCCAATCAGGAAAAACTGACCGTGGGCGGAATCTTCACGGTGAGCGAAGTCATCCGCGACCTGATGACCCGTTCACAGGAAAAGCCCCTCTCGGCCGGCGAGAAGCGGCAGCTCGAGCACGCGATGCAGCTCGTCATTTCCGAACTCGTCCTCGCGATGAAGTCCGACCCGGACGAGACTAGGCGCCGCATCGAAGCGATCTACGAATCCGCCGACTCTCCCGCGGCGGTCGCTGCAGTC
>NZ_JBHUSF010000338.1:0-9465 GCF_042673295.1 Rhodococcus sp. NPDC057014 | reverse complement strand
CCCACACCCACACCATCCGGGGTCGGTATTGGGGCCCCTGCTCGACGGTTCACGTTCAACGGGGGCAAACGCGGGGGCCCCTTCGGGTTTGGGGTTGCTAGGTTAAGGGCCCACGAGCGGCGGAGCCGCCTACTTCGGCAGGACCGCCTCGATGGCCTCGACGACCTCGGGCGCCTCGGGCTCGGTGCGGGGACGGAACCGGTTCACGACGGTGCCGTCGGGTGCGACGAGGAATTTCTCGAAGTTCCACTGGATGTCGCCCGCGGCGCCCTCGGCGTCGGCGGCCTTGGTCAGTTCCTCGTACAGCGGGTGCCGGTTCTCACCGTTCACCTCGATCTTCTCGAGCAGCGGAAACGTGACGCCGTAGGTGGTGGAGCAGAAGGTCTCGATTTCTTCGGCGGTGCCGGGTTCCTGCCCCATGAACTGGTTGCACGGGACGCCGATCACGGTCAGCCCGCGGTCGGCGTAGTCGGTGGCGAGCTTCTCGAGGCCCTTGTACTGCGGGGTCAGTCCACACTTCGAGGCGACGTTCACCACGAGGACGGCGCGGCCGTCGTATTCGCCGAGGGAGGTCGGTGTGCCGCCGAGTGTGTTGATACCGATGTTCTGAACAGGTGTCGTCATGCGCACCAACGTAGCCAACAAACGTCTGTGCGCCCAGGCTTCGAATCGCCCGGGCGCACAGAGGTTTCCTTCGGAGGGGTGTCAGCTCTTCACGAGTACCTTCTGTTCGTCGCCTGCAAGGTTCTCGGTGACCTGCTCTTCGGCGACGTCGCCGTGGCCGTCGTCGACCATGGTGGACTCGTCGAACGGGAGCTTGCCGTCGAGGACGGTGCGGACGCGGTCGTTGTCGATCGTGTTGGTCCACGAACCGACGAGCAGGGTGGCGACGGCGTTGCCGGAGAAGTTCGTGACCGCACGGGCCTCGGACATGAACCGGTCGATACCGACGATGAGGCCCACGCCGTCGAGCAGTTCGGGACGGTGGCTCTGCAGGCCGCCCGCGAGGGTGGCGAGCCCGGCGCCGCTGACTCCGGCAGCACCCTTGGACGCGATGATCATGAACACCAGCAGCGACAGCTGCTCGGGGAAGGACAGCGGCTGGCCCATCGCGTCGGCGATGAAGATCGAGGCCATCGTCAGGTAGATCGCGGTGCCGTCGAGGTTGAACGAGTAGCCGGTGGGGACGACGACTCCGACGGTGGTGCGCTCGACGCCGACGTGTTCCATCTTGGCGATCAGGCGGGGCAGGGCCGACTCGGAGGAGGAGGTGGCGAAGATCAGCAGGTATTCACGGGCCAGGTACCGAACCAGCTTGAAGATCGAGACGCCTGCGACGACGCGGAGCACGGATCCGAGGACACCGAACACGAAGATCAGGCAGGTGAGGTAGAAGCCGAGCATGAGCGTGGCGAGCTGGACGACGGCGCCGAGACCGGTCTGGCCGACGACGTTCGCGATGGCACCGAACGCACCGATCGGTGCCAGCCACAGGATCATCGACAGGATCTTGAAGACGAGCTTCTGGACGGAGCCGACGGCGCGGAGGATCGGTTCACCCTGCTTGCCGAGAGCCTGCAGCCCGAAGCCGACGAGCAGCGCCACGAACAGGGTCTGCAGCACGCTTCCCTCGGTCAGCGCCGACATCAGCGACGTGGGGATGATCGACTGGAGGAAGTCCATGGTGCCGCCGGCGCCGTGGGCCTTCTCGGCGAGCGCCGCACCCGTGCTCGCGGTGTCGGCGCTGATGTTCAGGCCGGTTCCCGGGTCGAGCAGGTTGCCCACGAGCAGACCGATGCCGAGCGCAACCGTGGACATGCCGATGAAGTAGGTGAGGGCGAGCCCGCCGACCTTGCCGACCTTCGCGGCGGCCTTCACCGATCCGATGCCGAGGACGATCGTGCAGAAGATGACCGGGCTGATCATCATCTTGATCAGGTCGACGAACATCGTACCGAGCACGCCGAGCGACTTGCCGGCTCCCGGAGCCAGCCACCCGACGAGGATGCCCGCGACGACGGCGACGATGACCCCCATGTACAACCAGTGGGTCCGGTCGCGTTTCTTGGTCTTCCCTGTCGCAGTACTCATGGGATTGTCCTCCAATTCGAGTGGCAAGCTGATCGGTGAGGCCGGCTAGTGACCGCGATCACGTCTTGGAAGAATCTTCTAAGCGATCGCTTGGCTGGTGAAGTTTGTGTTCATTACGTTCAGGAGAAATGCATTGCCGCACCATCCGCCGAGACGGCCCATGAGCGTCGCGAGGCAGCTCTTTCTCCTCCAGCTCGTGGTGTTGGTGCTGGTCATCGCGGCCGGCACGGCGCTTGCCATCGTGGACCAGCGTCGCGACAGCGACGAGACCACACGTCGGGCCGTCACCGCCGTCGCCACCACGCTCGCGCTGTCGGACGGAACGGCGGAGGCATTGCGCTCCCCCGATCCGACAGCCGTTCTCCAACCGCAGACCGAGCGGATCCGCGCCGCGACGGGTACCGACTTCATCGTCGTGATGACCCCCGCGGGCATCCGCTTCACCCACACCAACCCGGAGCTGATCGGCGGCGTGTTCTCCGGGAACATCGAGCGCGCGCTCCGCGGGGAGACGTTCACGGAGACGTACGCCGGTTCGCTGGGACCGTCGATCCGGGCGGTGACACCGGTGTACGACGGCGACCGGATCGCGGGCCTGGTGTCCGTCGGCGTCACCCGGGCGAAGATCGGCGACCAGTTCGCCGCGAGCCTGCCGACCATCTTCGCGGTCGCCGCGATCGGCCTGGCGGTGTCGGCGGCGGGTTCGTTCCTGCTGAGCAGGCGCCTGCGCCGTCAGACGCTGGGGATGGCCCCGGACGAACTGCGACAGATGTACGAGCACCACGACGCCGTCCTGCACTCGATCGGCGAGGGCCTGGTGGTCCTCGGCCGCGACGGCGGTGACACGGCGCGCGCCGAGGTGGTCAACGACGAGGCGCGCCGCCTCCTCGGCCTCCCGGAGGGCCCCGTCCCGGTGTCCGCGCTGCCGGAGTCGCTGCGGCAGTCGCACGAGGGCGATTCCCGGGACGAGGTGCACGTGACCGCGGACCGCGTGCTGCTGGTCAGCCGGGAACCCGTCACGTGGGAGGGGCAGCGGCTCGGCACGGTGCTGACCCTGCGTGATCGCACCGAATTGCAGAGCATCATGGGCGAACTCGACTCCGTTCGCGGTTTCGCGGAATCGCTGCGGTCGCAGGCCCACGAGTCTGCGAACCGGCTGCACACGATCATCACGATGGTCGAACTGGGCCGCTACGACGACGCGATCGCGTTCGCCACCGAGGATCTGCGGTTGTCGCAGGAGCTGATCGACCGCCTGATGGCGGCGGTGCACGAACCGGCGCTGGCCGCACTACTGCTCGGCAAGGTGGGGGTGGCCGCGGAGCGGGGAGTCGACCTGACCGTCACCGAGGACACCGCTCTCGGGCCCGTGGCGCCTCTCAGTGCGCGTGAACTCGTCACGCTGGTGGGTAATCTCGTGGACAACGCGATCGACGCCGCCCGCGGTGCGGCAGCGTCCCCCGGAGAGGATGCGTGGGTGGAAGTGACGGTCCGTCAGGAGGATTCGACGATGGTGGTGCGGGTGGCCGACAGCGGTCCCGGCATTCCCGCCGACGAACTCGACAAGGCGGTCACGCGCGGCTATTCCACAAAGTCGGGCCAGCGTGGGCTGGGGCTGGCGCTGGTGGCGCAGGTGGTGGCCCGGCACGGCGGGACGATCCACACGGAGCCGTCGCTCGGATCGATGATCGTCGTCGAGATCCCGATCGAGGGGGCCGCCTCGTGATCCGGGTGATGATCGTCGAGGACGAACCGCTCATCGCCGAGGCTCATCGCGCGTATGTGGAACGCGTACCGGGCTTTTCGGTCCACACCGTCGTGCACGACGGCAGCGGGGCGATGCGCGCGGTCGCCGCCGCGAACGCCGGCGACGACCCCATCGATCTGGTGCTGCTCGACATCGGCCTGCCGGATGCGAGCGGACTGGACGTGGCCGCGGCGTTGAGCGGCGTGCGACCGAGTCCCGACGTGATCGCCGTGACGTCGGCCCGCGACCTCGAGATGGTCCGCACCGCTGTGGCGCGCGGGATCGCGCTGTATCTGCTGAAGCCGTTCACGTTCGCGGCGTTCCGCGACAAATTGGAGCGGTACCGGGAATTCCGCGACGCTCTGCCGGCGGGAAGCAATGCGCTGAGTCAGCACGACATCGACCGGGCGATGTCTGCCCTGCGCACCTCGGACGAGCGCGCGGCGTCCCCGAAAGGCGTTGCACCCCAGACCCTCGATCACGTCGCCGCCTGCGTCCGCGACGCGGCCGGACCGCTTACGGCGGCCGAGGTGGCGGCAGGGATCGGGGTCTCCCGGGTCACGGCCTGGCGGTATCTCGAACGGCTCGCCGACGACGGGGTGCTCACCCGGCACACCGAGTACGGCCGGGCGGGGCGCCCGCAGGTCCGGTATGCGCTGCGCTGAAGTGCCGAACCGGGGTTGTGACCTACATCACATCGGTGGACGATTGTAGAGGAGTCACCTCCGGCTCGTAGTCACTCAGTCAAGGACCGTCACAATGTCTAGCAGAATTGCCACCACACTCGCCGCGATCGCATTGACCCTGTCACTCGGCACGCTCGCTGCCCCCGCAGCCGTCGCCGCACCCGCCGCCCCGTCACCGACACCCGCAGTCGGTTCCATCGCGGTCTGCCTGAACCTGCCCCTGGGGTCGGCCAGCATCAGTTTCTGCATCTGAGCCCGGCGAGGCGGAAAGTGGCCTGACAAACCGACTTCCGCCTCGCCCGCCGACGCGAACCACACGCCGGGATCGGAGCCTCGGCGCGGGTGGCGCAGTACCTAGTTGCCGATCGTGTCGAGCACCCAGGCGAATTCGAACGCTACTTCCTTCCACTTCTCGTAGCGTCCGCTGACGCCGCCGTGCCCGGCGCTCATCTCCGTCTTGAGGAGAAGTGGCGAGTCACCGGTCTTGGTGGCCCGCAGTTTGGCGACCCACTTCGCCGGTTCGACGTACAGCACCCTGGTGTCGTTGATGCTGGTAATCGCCAGGATCGCCGGGTAGTCCTTGGCCTCGACGTTCTCGTACGGACTGTACGAGCGCATGTATTCGTAGACCTCGGCGTTCTCCAGCGGGTTGCCCCACTCGTCCCATTCGATGACGGTCAGCGGCAGCGACGGGTCGAGGATCGACGTCAGCGGATCCACGAAGGGCACGTTGGCGAGGATGCCGGCGAACAGTTCGGGAGCCAGGTTGGCCACCGCACCCATCAGCAGGCCGCCCGCGCTGCCGCCGTCGGCGACCAACTGCTGCGGCACGGTGCGTCCGGTGTCGATCAAATGCCGTGCGCTCGAGACGAAATCGGTGAAGGTGTTCTTCTTCGTGAGCGTCTTGCCGGTCTCGTACCAGTGCCTGCCCATCTCGCCGCCGCCGCGCACGTGCGCGACCACGAACACGACGCCGCGGTCGAGCAGCGACAGCCGGGCGACCGAGAACGCGGGATCCATGCTGGCCTCGTACGAGCCGTACCCGTAGAGGAGCGTGGGGGCGGGGCCGTCGGCGCCGTTCGTCGTGCGCCGGACGATCGAGAGCGGGATGCGCGTCCCGTCCTCGGCGACGGCCCAGTCGCGTTGCTGCTCGTAGTTGCGTGCGTCGAAGTCGCCGAGCACGGGTTGCGACTTGCGCAGCGCGAGTTCGCCCGTCGACAGCACGTAGTCGTACACCTGGCCGGGCGTGATGAACGACGTGAACGCCATCCGCAGTGTCGGCTGCCGCCATTCCGGGTTGGCGCCGAGCCCGACGCTGAACAGTTCCTCGTCGAATTCGATCTCCGTGAACTCGCCGTAGCCGTCGTCGCCGAGCGGCCAGACGGCCAGCCGGGTCAACGCCTCGCGGCGGTAGCCGAGCACCAGGTGATCGGCGAACGCGTCGACCTCCTCCAACCGCACGTCGGAGCGGTGCGGAATGAGGATGGTCAGCGACGTCGGGTCGGACACCGGCGCCTCGGCGAGCACGAAGTTCTCGGCCTTCTCACCGTCGACGACGTCGTTGTGCATGATCAGAAAGCGGTCTTCGCCGGCGACGACGGCGTGTTCGACGCCGTACTCGACGCCCTCGCGCCGCGGCAGCACCACCCGGAACTCGCCCTCGGGATTCTCCGATTCGAGCACCCAGCCCTCGCTGGTGATCTTCGACCCCACCCAGATCATGAGGTACTTCTCGCTCCGGGTGGACCCGACCGACACCCAGAACCGCTCGTCGGGTTCGTGGAACACGGTGACGTCCTGCGCGCGGTCGGTGCCGAGCTTGTGCCGCCACACGGTGTCGGGGCGCCAGGATTCGTCGACGGTGAGATAGAAGACGTGACTGTGGTCGATGGCCCAGGTGGCGCCGGGCGCGGTGTCGGGGATCTCGTCGGGCAGCAGTTCCCCGGTCTCGAGATTCTTGAAGCGCAGCGTGTACCGCTCGTCGCCGACCACGTCGACCGAGTACGCGAGGAGCGTGCCGTCGTGGCTGAGAGAGAAGGCGCCGACGGAGAAGAAGTCGTGGCCCTCGGCCTCGGCGTTGCCGTCGAGCAGAACCTGCTCACCGGGCAGTTCGACGCCCGGGGCCAGTTCCGGCGGGGTCCAGTCGTCGGCGCCCGCGATCGGGGCCCGGCACTGCACGCCGTACTGCTTGCCCTCGATGGTGCGGGCGTAGTACCACCAGTCGCCCATCCGGGTGGGAACCGACATGTCGGTTTCCTGCGTGCGGGACTTGATCTCCTGGAAGATCTGGTCCCGCAGCGGCGCGAGATGCGCGGTCTGCTGCTCGGTGTACGCGTTCTCGGCCTCGAGATATGCGACGACCTCGGCGTCTTCCTTGGCGCGCAGCCACTCGTACTCGTCGACGAACGTGTGACCGTGGTGGACACGTTCGGTGGCGACCTTCTTCGCGACCGGCGGGGTGAGCTTCGCGCCTTCGGCGGTCATGTGTCAGCCCACCCAGTCCGCGAACGACAGGCCCGAGATCCGCTCGTAGGCCTCGATGTACCGCGCGCGGGTCGCCTCCACGATCTCCGCGGGCAGCGGCGGCGGCGGGGTGTCGGATGCCCGGTCCCAGCCCGATTCGGGTCCGGTGAGCCAGTTGCGGACGAACTGCTTGTCGAAGCTGGGCTGCACCTTCCCGGCCTCGTAGCCGTCGGCGGGCCAGTACCGCGACGAGTCGGGGGTGAGGACCTCGTCGGCGAGAATCAGGTTGTTCTGCGCGTCCAGTCCGAATTCGAGTTTGGTGTCGGCGAGGATGATGCCCCGGTCCGCGGCGAAGTTCGATGCCCGGCCGTAGACGTCGAGGGTGTCGTCGCGCAGTTTCACGGCCAGATCCTGACCGACCTTCTCGACCACGGCCTCGAAGCTGATGTTCTCGTCGTGCTCGCCGAGTTCGGCCTTGCTGGCGGGTGTGAAGATCGGGTCGGGCAGCTGGCTCGCCTCCACCAGGCCCTCGGGCAGGGCGACCCCGCAGACCGCGCCGGTCTCGTTGTAGTCGATCAGCCCCGACCCGGTGAGGTAGCCGCGGGCGACGCACTCGACGGGGACCATCTTCAGCTTCCGGACCACCAGCGCGCGGCCGAGGACCGCTTCGGGGATCCGGCTGTCGTCGGGTTCGCCGGCCAGATGGTTGTTGCCGCCGAGGACGCCGAAGAAGAAGACGCTCATCGCGGTGAGCACCCGCCCCTTGTCCGGGATCGGGGTGCTGAGGACGTGGTCGTAGGCGGAGATCCGGTCGCTCGCGACCAACAGGAGGTGCTCGTCGTCGATCGTGTAGAGGTCGCGGACCTTGCCACCGGCCAGATGGGCGTATGAATCGAGTGAGGGGCGCACGGTGATCCAGCCTATCGGTCGGGCACCGACCGCCGGTCGCTGACCGTGCGTTCCGCGACCGATTCCACGGCCGCGGAACACTTCGCCGCCCGATGTCGTTACCGTTGTTCAGGAACTCTTGTGAGCGCGGTAACGGGAAAGGTGGGCAATGGCGACGGACACGGCCCCGGTGGACGTCGGATTCCGTTCGGAACGCGGACCGATCCTCGTGTCGCTGATGCTCACGACGTCGCTGGTCGCGCTCGACGCGACCATCATCTCCACCGCGGTGTTCACCATCGTCGGGGATCTCGGCGGGTTCACACAGTTCCCGTGGCTGTTCTCGATCTACCTGCTCACCCAGGCCGTGTCGGTACCGATCTACGGCAAGCTGGCCGACATCTTCGGCCGGAAACCCGTGATGCTCCTCGGCATCGCCCTGTTCGGCGTCGGCTCGGTGCTGTGCGGGATCGCGTGGAGCATGCCCGCGCTCATCGCGTTCCGCGCGGTGCAGGGACTCGGCGCCGGAGCGGTTCAGCCGATGAGCATGACCATCGCCGGCGACATCTACACGCTCGCCGAACGCGCCAAGGCCCAGGGCTACCTGGCCAGCGTCTGGGGAATGTCGGCGGTGGTCGGCCCGACCCTCGGCGGCCTGTTCTCCGAGTACCTCTCGTGGCGGTGGATCTTCTTCGTCAACATTCCCCTGTGCCTGCTCGCGGCCGTGATGCTGATCCGCACCTTCGACGAGAAGCGGGTGCGCACCGAGCGGTCCGTCGACTACGCCGGCGCCGGCATCCTGGCGGTCGGGGCGACGCTGCTCATCCTGGGACTCCTCGAAGGCGGGCAGGCCTGGGCGTGGAGTTCACCGGTCAGCCTCGGAATCTTCGCCGCGGGATTCGTATTCCTCATCGCGTTCGTCCTCGTGGAACGACGCGCCGCCGAACCGGTCCTGCCGCTGTGGGTGTTCACCCGCAGGGTTCTCGCGGCCAGTAATCTCGTCTCCCTGCTGGTCGGGGCCATCGTCCTCGGTTTGACCACCTACGTCCCCACGTTCACCCAGGGCGTGCTCGGGACGGGCGCACTCGTGGCCGGGTTCGCGCTGGCCACGCTGACCATCGGCTGGCCGATCGCCGCATCGCAGTCCGGTCGGGTGTACCTGCGCTTCGGCTTCCGGTTCACGGCCACCGCGGGCAGCCTGCTGGTCGTCGCGGGCACCGCCCTCACCCTGGTCCTGTCCATCGAGTCGGCGGTGTGGCAGGTGGCGATCTGCTGCTTCGTCATCGGCGGCGGCATGGGTCTCGTCGCGAGCCCCACCCTCATCGCGGCGCAGTCGAGCGTCGACTGGTCCGAGCGCGGCGTCGTCACGTCCACCAACATGTTCGCCCGGTCCATCGGCAGCGCCGTGGGGGTCGCCCTGTTCGGCGCCCTCGTCAACGCACGACTGGGCGGCGACGACAACCCGGCGCCGGTCGATCTGGCCGGCGCCCTGCATCTGGTGTTCCTGGCCGCCCTCGGCGCGGCCGTCGTCCTCGTCCTCGCCGCGGCGGCGATGCCGAACTCCGCGGCCGCGCCGGAGGTCGAGCCGAC
>NZ_JBHUSF010000337.1:0-9499 GCF_042673295.1 Rhodococcus sp. NPDC057014 | reverse complement strand
CACAACGCATCCGGAACCAGCCTCAGTGACAACTCATCTACCACGCGTCACATTATGTCCCACACGTCACTTCATCCACATGAGACACGCTCTTACTGCGATGTTCCGGCACCCCGGTCACGAGGATCTGCTCCGTGCGGCGGCGACCGCAGCTGCTCGAATGACAGCGGCGGGACTCAGCCTCGCTGCTGACCAGCCGATGCGCGACGACTCCGACGTGCTGGTGACTGCCGTGACGCATCCGTGGCTCTTCCTGATTCCCGAGGTGGACGTCGCCGTTAATGCCGCGCTGCAGCGAGCTGGCGCGGAGTTGCTCATCAACAGCACGATCCTCGAGATCGAGAGCGAGGGGCACTGCCTCCCACTGGAACGACCTGAGCTCGTCGCCGAGCACATCGCCAGGTTCCTATCCGACCTGGTCCCGCCCCCTGCCCCCTGAAGCTCAGGCTGACAGGAACTGTGATCGACAAACTGCCGGTGTCCGTACCGTCATAGAAGTCAACTTTGCTCCCCGCGGGTGTTTCCGAAGTATGCAAAAGGGGCGTGCCAGGTGCCGCTTACATGTGCACGCCACTCACTGCCCGCTTTGTCGGTTCATCGACGAGACGCGTGCAGCAGGACATCCGGTCGAGTCGATATGCAACGGCTCACCACGTGCGGCGGCGAGGTCTCCCATGCAATCGGAACTGAAAACCGCAACACCGCCCAGCTGCACGTCATCGACGTGCAGCTGCCAACGCATTGTTCGGCACCGGCGTGACCGTGGAAGCGCTATACGGGCGCCGGAAGATGACCGTGCACCTTCGCAGTCGCGGGTATGGGGTGGCGGCCTGTGCCGTTGACCTGCTTGGTCGTATGAATCGCTCCCGGATCGAGTGGAGAACTCGTTGAGGCCACCTCAAAGTACCCGGGTGGGCGGAGCAGCCGAGTCTGTTCACCACATCATCACGATGAAGGATACGTTCGGAATTTCACCCCGCCTCGGGCGCGGAGCCGCGAACAATGAGTTCCGGCATGAAGCGCCGGTGCTCGAACGGAGCTGTGGGGTTGCTCAACCGCCGCAGCAACATCTCGACACCGACCTCCGCTATCTGTTCGACGGGCTGACTGAGAGTGGTGAGATCGAACAGGTTCCAGGACGCCATCTTGACATCGTCGTACCCGATTACCCAGATATCTTCCGGAGCACGGACTCCGAGTTGTGCGGCGGCATCGAGAACACCGAATGCGATGATGTCGTTGACACAAAACCATGCGTTGGGTGGATGGTCCTCCGCAAGGAGTTTGAGAGCCGCCTGTTTCGCAGCGTCGTGGAAGAACCCGCAGTCGATCACACGATTCGCGGGAACCTCGACGCCGTGCGCGCGCATGTAGGCCGCGAATCCGGTCAGCCGCTCACGTCCCGTGCTGGCCCCTTGCTGACCAAGGACCGCAACATCGGTCCGGCCGGCCTGGATGAAGTGTGCGGCCGCGAGCCCCCCACCAACGATATTGTCGCTAGTGACTTGGTCGCATCGCGCTCCTTCGATGCTTCGGATAACCAGGACCACCGGCAGCGCCGACATTAGCGCGGACTGCAAGCTGGGCGAGTCGCTCGAAGCAGATGTGAAGAGGACACCGTCTACAAGCCCGCCGCGCATCGCCTCGATGGCGGCTGCTTCACCAGAATCTGTATCGGTGGCCCACAAGACCATGCGGAGTCCATGCGTAGTAAGTGCCATGCCCAGGGCATCGATCAACTCAGGATAGAAGGGGTTGGTGATCCGGCCAGTGACGACGCCGACAGTTCCGGTGCGACGCGTGCGCATCGCACGGGCTTGCTCATTCGGAACATAGCCTGTGCTGTCCAACACGGACAACACTTTTTGGCGGGTCTCCTCACGAACGTTGGACTTGTTCGCCAGGACGCGGGAAACGGTGGTCTGCGAAACGCCGGCGAGGCGGGCGATATCCTTGCTCGTCGGCATCCGTTCCTCCCTGAGATCAACGTGGACTCGTATACATGATGCCCTGCGCCCGGCTCGGGCTGTCCAGGGGCTCTGTTAGGCCTGACTCGATGCGGTCTACAGACGGGCTCTCGTGCGGCGGAGGCAGCGGTTTGCGGCGGGAAGCGGGTTCCACGCAGATTCGGCCGCTCCGATGCGAAGCTTCTTCGTCCACTCAGCTTGCCGAACGGCCAACGGATATGCCGAGTTCCTCGCCGCACGCGTGTATTTGGGCCAGCAACTTCACTTTGAGCCTCGCCAAGGGCGATGTTCGTCCGCTAGAGTCTGAATACGTAACCATGTTTCGTGTTGACCCACAGCTTCAAGGAGGGTGTCCATGCCCGCGGCGCTCATCGTCCCCATTCGCCTGCACTATTACCAGTTCGACCAACAAGGTGTGGTCTTCAACATGTGGTACATGGCGTTCCTCGAGGAGGCACGCAATGCGTGCCTAGCGTCCGGTGGCTTCTCGCTCCAAGATCTGGAGGCGTCCGGACACGACATCCAGGTCGTGCACTGTCAGATCGACTGGACGGGCGCTGTCCGATACGGTGACCAGCTTGGGATCGAAGTCCGTGTAACGCGAATTGGCCGCACCAGCATATCCATGTCCTACACCGCACTGGTCAACGGTTGCGCTCGGGCGACTGCCGACGCCGTGTATGTGATCGTCGACGCAGCAGTCAACGGGAAGGCGGAGATCCCAGCGAGGCTTCGTCGGTCACTGACGGACATGCTCACGGAAGACGCTGCACCCTCGATCCGATGACGGCGCTGTCTCGAGCACCTCATCGAAGGAACCTTGGACTGGTTGCATCCGTCAGCGCTGCGTTCGCGCTTGATCGTGTCACGACGGGTTACGCACGCTCACCGACCGCGCCGACTCGCCCGTCAGGATCATCATTCATCCTTGACAACCGGCGTAGGTAGGTACTGGTGATGGCCATAGCACCCGACCTGATCGCATATTTGCCGTGTCGACCTGCAAGGACCCGTGCGAACTTGCTGAGCTGAGCCGCGCCGAGAGACGCCGCGGAGTGCCCCGCATCGACAAATCCACAGCCGCCTCATTAGATCCTGTTCTTATCCAGCATCATTGGACGATCAGGTTCAGGGTAACGCCGCATCACCCAGCACGAGGACCGGTTCCCGGGCAGGCCCAAGTCACGATGCCAACCATCCACCATCAACAACGATCTGCTGACCGGTCATGTAGGACGAGGCGTCACCCAGAAGAAACACGGCAGCACCCCCCAGCTCCTCGGGCGCGCCGAGTCTCCCCATCGGGATACGGGCGGTGATCCGGTCGAGCTGTTCGGCATCGTCCAATAGGTCAGCTGTCAGCTCAGTGCGGAAGTATCCCGGCGAGAGGGCATTTACCCGAATACCGATGGGTGCCCATTCCGTCGCAAGCGTCCGGACGGCTCCCAGAATGCCTGCCTTCGACGCGGTGTAACCCAGGGCACGCGGAATCGCGATAGAACTCCCGAGGGATCCGATGAAGACATGGCTCATCGGAGCGTCGCCGACTCGGTGCCGAACGAGCTCTTGGGACAGCACAATCGGAGCCTCGAGGTTGACTGTGAGCACCTTCCGCAGGGCGTCGCTGGCGAAGTCCTGGGCGTCGGCGCGATGCTGCACCCCTGCGGCATGCACAACCCCATGCACCTCTCGACCGCTGATGTCATGTGCAATTTCGGCAATCAGATCGAGATCTGAGAGGTCGGCGCAGTACACCTCGGCCTTGCCTCCGGCGGACTCGATCACTTCTTTCGTGCGTTGCAGCTGTGGTTCACTGCGGGCCACCAGAGTGACAGATGCACCGGCACCAGCGGCGGCCTCGGCGATTGCACGACCGAGACCACGCCCGGCGCCGGTGATCACGACGTGACGGCCGTGCAGGCCGACGGGCTCATACAGAGCGCACCGCGCACGTCTTTGTTCGCGTGTAGAAGCCCAAGGCCTCCAAGCCCTGCTCTTTGTAGGGCGATCCGGAGAGCTTGAACCCACCGAAGGGATGGTGCACATCCCATCCGGACGTGGGGAGGTTGACCGCAGCCTGGCCGGTCTCGATGTCCCGAAGGAAGACGTCCGTTGCCGCAAGGTTCGTGGTGAACAGAGCTGACGAGAGTCCGTAGTCGGATGCGTTCGCGAGCTCGATCGCCTCCTGAAGTGATGACACGGCTAGCACCGCGACGACCGGACCGAAGACCTCGTCGCGCCAGATGCTTACGTCGGCGCTATCGCAGTCGATGACGGTCGGTACCACGTAGCAACCGCGCTCGAGCGTGCTTCCTTCTCCCGTGTCGCCCCCGGTCACAACGGTGGCCCCTTCCGCCCTTGCTCGGGCAACATGCCCAATTACCTCGCTCTGTTGGTCTCGGCTGATGAGAGGCCCCACCACGGTGTCGCGTGCAAGGCTCGGTCCGAGTGTCATGGAGTCTGCGATGGCGACAAGGCGCTTGATGAAGGCGTCCTTGACCGACGATTCCACGAGGACACGACTTGTCGCAGTGCACCGTTGCCCGGCCTGGCCAAAGCCTGCTGCCGCTACGGTCTGCGCCGCCAGTTCGAGATCGGCGTCCGCCAGCACGATGGCGGCATTCTTGCCCCCCATCTCGCACTGGATCCTAACGTTGCGGCCCGCAACCTTACGTTGCAGATCGAGGCCCACTCGTGTCGAGCCGGTGAAGGTGATTGCGTCGATCTCCGTGGATTCGATGATGGCATCAGCGATCTCGCCGGCTTTGCCGGTTACAGTGGTGATCGCCTCGGAGGGAAGCCCAGCATCGAGTAGCGCACGAGTCAGTTCCAGAGCGATTGCAGGGGTGTTCGATGCAGGTTTGAGTACGACGGCATTGCCGGCCGCCAGCGCGGGGGCAAGCTTGCGCGCCGGGGTAAGCAGCGGGTCGTTCCACGGCGTGATCGCGAGGACCACCCCCACCGGCTCATGACGTACTGTCGTTGTCGTGTTCGGTCGGGCATCGTGGATCAAATCGCCGTACGGAAGTCGGGCCAGTCCGCCGTAGAACTCGAAGAACTCGGCAGACTTCGCCACCTCGCCAGTCGCCTCGGCAAGTGTCTTTCCGTTCTCGCGAGCCAGCAGCGTCGCGAGCTCTGCGGATCGATCTCGAAGAATCGCAGCGGTCTTGAACAGAATCTGGCCACGGGTGAGGGCGTTGGTATCCGCCCACAAGCGTGCTCCCTTGCGAGCCGTCGCGAGTCCGTCCCGCACCACATCCGCGGTCAGCGCTGGGACCCGCGCGATGACGTTGTCCCAGTCCGATGGCTCGCGAACATCAATGAGCGCACTCGATCCGGTCCAACTACCACCGATGTGCGCGTCGAACCGAATCGTGTCAGTCATGAAAGGTCTCCCATTGCAGTCCAGGCGCCGGAGAGGTCCCCTGTGCGCAGGTGAGAAAAGAGTCGAGCCAGACGCGCCGAGTCCAGCGGTACGGGGTTGGTCGGGCGCGGGTAGTCGCGGATCAGCGAGTCCGCCAGCGCCTGCACCTCATGTTCCGCCGTTCCGTACTTGGCGAGATCGGTCGGCAATCCAACCACACGGGTGAGGTCGTGTACCGCATCGGCGAGGTCGCGGAGCGTGACGTTGGGCTTCTTGAGAACCGCGGCCGCAAGGGCTTCGCCCTCCCTCGCGGGCATTCTCTGGTTGTAGGCAAGGCAGAAGGGCAAGGCGAGAGCGCACCCCACCCCGTGCGCCAAGTGATGGCGAGACGCCAGGACGTAGCTCATGGAGTGCCCTAGAACAACACCGGCATTCAATGACGCTCCCGCGAGAAACGACGCGTAGAGCAGCTCGGATCGAGCTGAAACATCGCCCCCGTATGCTGCCGGCAATCGCGCAAAGATTCTCTGAGCGGCCTCACCAGCAAGCGACCACGTCAATTCATTCGAGGTGGTCGACATCATGGACTCGATCGCGTGCGATAGCGCGTCCAGAGCGGTCGCCGCCACTACCTCAGCCGGCAGTTTCGAAACCAGATTCCCATCAAGAACGGCAATCGACGGGACGAACTGAGGACTCAGAACCGCTCGCTTGGCCCCGTCCACGGAGAACATAGCGACCCGAGTTGCCTCAGCTCCGGTACCGACCGTGGTCGGCACCAGTACCAAAGGGCCGAAGTCGGGCACGGCAGGGATCGGTCCCCTGAGGCCCTGCATTGAGGTGCCCGACGCAACGTGATAGGTGGCCAGCTTGGCAGTGTCCAGCGCACTTCCACCTCCAAAGCCGATGAACGCGACGGCATGCGCCTCGTTTGCCATGGCAGCTGCCTTCTCGACGATATCGAGCGACGGTTCCCCTGCGATCTCGGCGAAGAGTCGCGGCTCGTACCCGGCCTCCGAGAGACCCTCGAGCAACGCCGATGTCAAGCCGTTCTCGTGGACGACTCTGTCCGCAACGACGAACACCGCTCCCCTGGCGACACCGCGTGCGTGCAACAGCTGGCCCACCCGGCCGGAGGATCCGGTGGACCGAACAAGCTGACTGGGGAAAAGAAACTCTGAAATCTCGGTATCGGGCACGACGCACTTCCTCTACTTTGCTACGGCTATTCAATGGATACGTAACCATTGAGGCGGGTGTCAAGACCATGATCGTGCGCGGGGGACATGACAGCGTTCGCTGAAACGGATCTGGCACCACTTTGCGTGAACCCGTTGGGGCACTGAACTATCGGACACGCGCCTCGGCCCTGAAACACCAGGGGCATGCCAACACTCCAGCCTGGCGCGAATAATGAAGCGCCGCACTACACCATGCCCTGACATCAGCGGTGGGTCTACGCTGCAACGATTCGGTCTACCAACTCCCGTGCCAGGCTGAACGCTGACGTCGCCGCGGGTGACGGGGCATTGCGGACGTGCGCGACCGATCCTGATCGGGAAATCACGAAGTCATCGACGAGATTCCCGGCACGATCGAGGGCCTGCGCGCGAACGCCTGAGTGGAAGGTGCCGTCGAGTTGGTTGACATCGAGCGACGGAACGTATTGGGCGGCGGCTCGCACATAAGCCCGTTTGCTGACTGCGAGTCGGATCTCGTCGATGCCAGTGCGCCAGTACTTCCGCGCAACCTGCCAAGTGCCGGGCCAGGACAACGTCTCCCAGACGTCACGTCCACGCATGGTGCGGAACAAGTATCCGTCGCGCGAGGGTACAACCATGGCCGTCGGACCGAGCATGACGTGGCCGGACATGTGCTTTGTGACATGAACTCCGAGGAATGGCAGCGTGGGGTCCGGAACCGGATAGACCATCCCTCGCACCACTGGCTCCGCCTGTTGCTCCAACCTCAGGTAGACGCCGCGGAAAGGCACGATACGGGGACTCACGTCGTCGCCGGAAGTCCGCGCGATGCGGTCGGACCACAGCCCTGCGCAGACGATGACTTCGTTGGCCTCGACAGGCCCCTTGGCCGTGTTCACCCGACACGATGTTCCCTCGGTGATGCCGAGCACTGTGGTACCGAAGTTGAAGGAAACTCCCTGCTCGACCAGTTCGCGATGGATAGCACGCGAGACCTCGGCGTAGTCGATGATGCCCGTGTTGGGCGCGTGAAGCGCCGAAAGTCCAGTCGCGTTGGGCTCGATGTCGCCGATCTCATTGGCGCCGACACGGCGCAGACCGGGGACACCGTTCGCGATGCCGCGCTCCTCGAGGGCATCCAGGCGCGGTATCTCCGACCCGTCGATGGCCACGATGAGCTTTCCGCACCGCTCGTGCGGAATACCGTGCTCCTGGGCGTACTCGTACATCCGTGCTGCGCCTTCAACACATAGTCGAGCCTTCAGAGAGCCCGGCTCATAGTAGATGCCGCCGTGGATGACACCCGAGTTGTGACCGGTCTGGTGCGCGGCCACGTCAGTCTCCTTCTCGATGACAGCGACGGCCGCCCCGGGGCGACGGATGAGCACTTCCCGCGCCACCGCGAGCCCCACGATCCCGGCACCCACTACCACCACATCGAACTTCGCCATCAACCCCTCCTTCAGCATTGCGGGACGCCTAAACCCAAATGAATACGTAACCATGCCGTGGTGTTCCTTGGCAAGATCGTCGGAGTGAATCCTCTGACCGTTCCGATCCGTCGATCCACACCGAGCCCTGGCGGTTCAACCACCAGGGCATCGTCTTCAACATGTGGCACCTCCGCGCCCGGAGGGCGCAGCCGCCTACTTCGAGGTGGCCGGATTCTCAAGCGCCAGGAAAGTTCGGACGCTGGTATAGCGGCATGATGCCGTCGTCACCGGCGATGCGGAACGCCTCGGGTTTCGCCCTCGGCGCCGCGTCGATCGAGCGTGCCCTACAACAGCTCGCGGGTTCCGCAGCCCCGGATTCGCAACCGAGCGCGCGGCGTCGCTGTCGGTCGGGTCGTTCATTCTTTCGCTGGCGGAGGATCCGCCAGCTCTCTGAGAGCGGTTGCCAGATCGAGCTCGGGCCACCACCGGCGCCGTGAACGCGGCCTTGTCACTCGCCTGCGGCCGACCTCAACCGCTGTCCATGAGCCCGCGTAGAGGCGGCGATCAGTTCGTCGAGGGATTCCATGGTGCCGGTGAGACTGGAGATGTGCTCGGCGAGCCGGTCACGTGCCTGCGCCATTCGCATCAGCGCTGTGGCGGAGTTTTCGGCGTTGGGAGTGTCGACACAGGGCAGCATCTCGGCGATGGTGCGGCTAGACAGACCTGCGGCATACAGCCACTGGATGAGCTCCACCCGTGCAACCTTGTCAGAGCTGTAGTGCCGCTGCCCGCCAGGGCTGCGGGTGCTGGTCAGCAGCCCTTGCTGCTCGTAGTAACGCAGCGACCTGACGCTGACGCCCGCGCGTGACGCCAGTTCACCGATGCGCATGCCGCCCCCTCCCTATGACCTGCCACACACGGCTTGCCTCTGACACCAATGTCAGGTTCTAGCGTAGCTGACGTGCCCAGCATTCGGGCGTGCCGACCGGTACCTGTCCGGCTCGGCAGACCAACAGACAAGGAAATGGATAGTGACCGACCTCCAAACCCTCCTGGACGAGCGAGAGATCACCCAGACGCTCTCTCGCATGACGCGGATCCTAGACAAGCGCGACTGGGACTCCCTTGACACCGTGTTCGCCGAGGACCTCACCTTCGACTACGGCCGCGGAGAACGCGCTGGCATCAAGGAGATGCGAGCAGAGGTCAGCGGCTTCCTGACCAACTGCGGACCGACCATGCATCTCATCGGAAGCGGATTGATCGACGTCGATGGTGACACGGCGTCGTCGGAGGTGTACGTACTGGCGCGTCACCAAGGTGCCGAAGGACGCAGCCACTTGTACTTCGACGCTGCCGGCCCGTGGATCGACAGATGGCAGCGCCGTGCGAACGGTTGGCGCATCGTCCGGCGTGACATATCAGTGAACGTCATGCAGGGCGACCCAGCCGCACTCGGCTCAGACACTCTGCCCCAGGCCTTATCCGAATAGCAGAAACCTTCGCCCAACCGACCTAGACGAAGTGCGCGAC
>NZ_JBHUSF010000336.1:0-9516 GCF_042673295.1 Rhodococcus sp. NPDC057014 | reverse complement strand
CCGTCGGAGTCGGGGCCGCGGTGAATGAGGTCACCCACCTGAACGACGACGAGGTCGTCGGGCAGCCGGCCGTTGTCGTCGGCGCCGAGGCGTCGGAGTTCTCTTGCGAGTTCCTCACGATGCCCGCCGATATCGCCGATCACGGCGACACGAATACTCAAGTCGCAGCCCTTTCGCATCTGGTCGCCCGGGCATCCGCGGAGGTGTGTCCGCCTGATGCCCGGGCGATTTCGGAGAAGTCTCGTCAGTGGCTGACGTTCTCGGCTAATTCACTCAGAGGCTTTCCGCCGGTCTCGGGTGCCAGCCACTGTGACAGTGCCGCTCCGACGAACGTGATCGCCGCGGCGATCAGGATAGTGGTGGACACACCCAGATTCTCGATCGAGATCGGAACGAGGAACAGACCCGCGGCCGCTCCTACCCGGCTTCCTGCTGCCGCGAAACCGGTACCGAGCCCCCGAACTTCGGTGGGGAACACCTCGCTCGGGTAGATGGCGGTCATCGCGGTGTATCCGGCATTCAGGAAAGAGAAGAGGAGGAACAGTGCGAGCATGATCATCGGCGGCGCACCCGCCCACAGCCCGGCGATCACCAGCACGATCGCCGCGATCCATTGCGGTGGCACGGTGAGCGTTCGCCGCTTGACCCTGTCGACGACGAGGATGGTTGCGGTAACTCCCAATACGGCGAACACCGACAGGCTCACGCCTCCCAGTAGTCCGGTGAGCCCGAAATCCTTCAGAAGATTGTCTGCAAAGGTCGCGATCGCGAAGTACGGGGTGACGGCGCACGCCCAGAAACCCGCCGTGAACAGTGTGGACCGCCAGACCGAAGGCGAGAACAACATGGCGATCGTGCCGGCCGGTCCGCCACTCTTGGCCTTGACCATATCGGTCATGTAGTCGGTATCCAGATACTTGCCGACGATCCCCTTGGCGTCGTCTTGCTTGCCTTTGCTCCACAACCAGAGCGGCGATTCGGGCAGCCCGATGCGACCGACCAGGATGGCGACAGCGATCGGAGTGCTCGTCGCCAGCACGATATTCCAGCTCGCCCCGGCCTTGTTGAGGTAGTACCCGACGATGTAGGCAACGCAGAATCCGGCGTACCACGCGATGACGGTGCCCCCGAGCAACCGGCCGCGCAGGTGTGGGGGTGCGAACTCCGCCAGCAGCGGCCAGCCGACGGCGTATTCGATGCCGACGGCGAGGCCCATCGCCAGCCGTACGAGGAACAGCTCGAGCGGCCCGTCGACGAAGAGTTGCGCGGCCGATGCGACGGCAAACAGCACTATGTCCCAGAACAGGAGTGGCTTGCGGCCGAGTTTGTCGGCGAGCCAGCCCCCGATCGGAGATCCGATCATGATGCCGATCAGAGCCGAAGCCGCCTCCAACCCGATCCAGGCCGTGGTCATGCCCACGACGCTCGTCTCGATCGTGTGGGTGACCGGTCCGATGATGCCGAGAATGTAGCCGTCGAGGAACATACCGCCGACCAGGACGGTGATCAGTCGGATCTGGAACTTCTTCCTGAAGGCCTCGGAAGTCTTGCCGCTCGAGCCCGAATCGGCTGTGGCGTTTTCTGTCAATGGCATGGGAATCTCCTGGACGCGCACCAAGTATCGGACTGTGACATATGGAGATCTCCTTGTTACGTCAGCGGATCAATCAGCGCCCGGTTCGGCGGTGGGCGGCGGCCCTGCGGACCTTGCGAGTCAGTTGCTTCACGCGGCCCGGGCGGAACTCGCAACCCGGCCATGCGTCCGCCCTCGCCTGTGGGTTGACGCGAGCGTTGCGGCTCGACGCACCTGGCGAGAGTGGTGGACATCACATTCGGGGCTGCATGAAAGGATGCGCCAGAGGGACCTGATCGGGGGAGAGGCGCGGGCGATCCGAGCTGCGCTGAGTGAAAAGTAGATACTATTCGGGTGTGAGAAGCGGCCCCCTGAAACTGACCGTCGCTCAGCGTGCCGAGTTGAGTCGCATGGCGACATCCCGCCGAACGACGCAAGATCAGGCCGCTCGCGCGAGGATCGTGTTGAGCTGCACGGAAATGGGCGCGGCAGAGGTGGCACGCCGGAGCGACGTCACCGTTCGCACGGTCGCGAAATGGCGCAAACGGTACGTCGAGTACGGCATCGACGGCCTGGCCGACGCGCCCCGATCGGGCCGGCCGAGCACTGCCGGCGATGTGGTGCACCGCACTCTGACGTGCGTGCTGGAGCCTCCTCCGGAAGGGGGTTGGACCACCCGAAGCATCGCCGAACACGTGGGGGTGAGCCAGTCGACGGTCTCTCGGATTCGGCGCGAACACTATCCGGCGGCGGGTTCCGCTGCCGATCCTGACCTGCCACCCAATGCGGTTCTGGCGTACGTGCACCTCGAGCCGGGAAGCAGCGTGCTCGTGTTTCACAGTGGGCCCACGAAGTCGGGACGGCCGCACCGGAGTGCGTCGACATCGCGCGAGATTTCAGATGCGGTCGAGGTTCTGTTGTGCGGATCCGTCTGCGCTGAGGACGTGCCGCGAGGAATGTCTGTCGGTTCGGGTGAACGTTTACGCCGCGCGCTTCAGTACGCGCCTCGGGATCGTGCGGTGACGGTGATACTCGATTTCGAGCCGGATACCGCCACCGCAGCGTGGGTGCGCCGAACCCGCAGCATCCGGACGGTGACCGTGGAGAGGCGCAGATGGCTGGAATTGCTGGCTCCTGCGGCGTCCGCGATCGACGCACGTCAGCTTCCCGAACTGAACGAGCTGGAACGGGCGATCCGCGAGTGGTATCAGGGCACTCGAAGGGAGTTTCAATGGACGCGGTGGGATCGAACTTCTGACTCAGGTGGCAAAGTTGGCTCGGCAGCGGCGGAGGCCCGGAAGGAGACAGACGCGGCGATCGTGGTGGCGGGACTGTGCGAGGCGATTGCAGAGGGCGCCCTGCACGCCGGCCGGGTGATCAATGCGCGGACGATGACCTCGCGGACGGGGCTGTCGGCAGGGACGCTCGTCGATGCACTGCGACACCTCGTGGAAGACGGTCTGGTCGACCAGGACCGCGCCGGCAACTTCTACGTGCCGACACCCGCCGAACGCGACGTGCTGGAGTCCTACACTGCTCGCGGTCTGCTCGGCACTGCGCTCGTGCGTCGTCTGGCTGCACGCGGCGGTGGAGTTCCAGACACCGTCGACGCCCTGTACCAACGCATCGGACGCAGCGCTGTGGAGGACGAGCCACTGGTCACCGGGTCGCTGGATCTGGACCTCCAAGACGAACTGGCGCGCGCGGCGGACATGCCGCGTATCGAAGCGATGTTCACTCGTCTCACCCTGCAGATCCGCCTGTTCGCGGCCGCTCTGGGGGTCACGTATCAGCATCCGGTGGACGGAATCATCACCGATGACGGCCGCGTCCTGGAGGCGATCGGGAGTTCCGATCAGGATGCCGCGATAGCGGCGTGGCGCGAGAAGATCGACAACTGCATCAGATACATGGTGCCGCACCTCGGCCAACGCAGGCGCTGACCTGGTCTGGTGCGGCGTCAGCGGAAGCAGCCCAGGTCAGCGGAAGCAGCCCAGGTCAGCGGCATCGCAGCACAGTCCCTGGTGGCCTTCGGGTCGGATTCCGTCGAGGGCTCGCCGAGTTGGTGCTGGTCGAAACCGTCCGATCGCTGCGCGCCCGCTCCCGGATCTACGGCCACGAGACTGGACCGGATACGGCGGCGACCGTTCACGGCACCGCCGGCGCGAGGTCCTTCCCGGCCGACAGTAGGCTGCGGACGTGCAAGCGCGCTGGAAGACCGCTCCGACCCCGGACGCAATCGAGCCGGACCGTGCCTTCGGGCGATTCGACGGGGGAATGCCGTGAACAATGCTGGTTCCACGCGTGCACAAGGCGCGGCGCGCGCACGAAAGCCCACGATGGACGACGTCGCTGCACGGGCGGGAGTGTCGCGCACCCTGGTCTCGTTCGTGATGCGTGGAAAGCCCGGGGCCGGGGAGGAAACGCGCCGGCGTGTGCTGGAGGTCGCTGCGGAGCTCGGGTACAAACCGGACAGTGCGGCACGATTACTGGCCCGCGGACGCAGTCGAACGCTGGGGGTGCTGCTCGACGTCCAGCAGCCATTCCAGGCCGACCTGGTCACGAGGATCTACCCGGTCGCGAAGGCGGCGGGGTACGAGGTGCTGTTGTCGGCGAGCGCACCGGGGCGCAACGAGGTCGAGGCGATCGAATCGATGCTCAGTCATCGGTGCGAAGGTCTGATCCTCCTGGGTCCGAGTTCGGGCCAGGAGTACCTCGACGAACTCGAGGACCGCGCCGTCGTAGTGGTGGTGGGAAAGCCGATGCGGCCGAGCGTATTCGACACCGTGCGCAGTGCCGACGACAGCGGTATCCGGCAGTCGGTCGATCACCTCGCCGGCCTCGGGCACCGCGTCATCCATCACATCGGCGGAGGCTCGTCGCCGGGCGCGGCCGCGCGAAGCGACGCCTACGTTGCGGCGATGCGCGAGCGTGGCCTGGCGGAGTTCGTCCGGGTGATTCCCGGACTCCACACCGAGGCGGCGGGAGTGGCGGCGGGACGCCTGATGCTCGACGAGGGTGTCCTTCCGACCGCAGTCCTGGCGGGCAACGACCGGTGTGCGCTGGGGCTCATGGACTCCCTGGACCGGGCGGGTGTCGACGTCCCCCGTGACGTGTCGGTCGTGGGTTACGACGACAGCGAGATCGCGCATCTGTCGCGCATCGACCTGACCACGGTTCGTCAGGACGTCGATCAGCTGGCCGAGAACGCGGTCGACTTCGCGGTGAGGCGGCTCGAGGACGACACCGCGGCCGCTACCGATGTCGTCGTCGAACCGCGGTTGATCGTGCGGGGCAGTACCGGACGAGCCCGGTCCGCTCAGCGCGAGCGAGCTCTCCGTCGGCGCGTTCTCGATCGATGAGGCGCCGGACCTGTCGTTGACCGCAGGCTCAGGCGGGGTCGAAGGACCACCGATACGGGTTCGGTCCGTCCGTCGTCGAGCCGTTCCAGCACGGCCGCCACCGCACGCCTGGCCTGTTCGCGCGGATCCTGGCTCACCGACGTCAACGCGATGTGCGTCAATTGCGCCAGCTGGGAGTCGTCGTATCCGGTGATCGACATGTCGCCCGGAACGTCGATCCCGTCCTTCTGGATCGCGTCCAGCAGTCCGATCGCGCAGCGGTCGTTGACGCACACCACAGCGGACGGTAGCTCGTCGCGATCCAGCAGCGCCGCGGTGGCGGCGCCCGCCATTTCGGTGAAGCCGCTGACGACGATCTGCGGTTCCAGCCCGTGGCGGTTCATCGCCCGGGTGTAGCCGGATGCCCGGTCCGCGCCGATCGCGCCACTGGCCGAAGCATGGATGATGTCTGTGTGTCCCAGTGCGACAAGGTGATCGACGATCATCCCGACTCCTCGACCGTCGGCGGTCCGAATCGTATCGACGGTGGTCCCGGGTAGACGACGCCCCACGCTGACCACCGGCGCGCGTTCGTCGATCGCGCGGAGCATGGCGGCGTCGAGTTGCGGTCCGAGCAGGACGAGCGCTTCGCATTGGAACTCGAGCAGCATGTCGACGGCCCGGGCCTGGGTGCGTGTGGCGGTCACGGGTCCGAGCACCACGTCGTATCCGGCTCGTTCCGCGTCGTCGACGAGAAAGTCGACCAACTCCGTGTGGAAGGAGTTTCCGATCTCGGCCATGACGCCGATCAGTCTGGTGCGGCGCAGGGACAGGAGGGCGGCGGCACGGTTGTGGCGGTAGCCGAGCTCGTCGGCTATCTCCGTCACGCGGTTCCGAGTGGCTTCGCTGGGGCCGGCGACGTTGCGGAAGACCATCGACACCAGCGCTTTCGAGACGCCGGCGCGATCGGCGATGTCCTGCATCGTCGTTCGTCGTGGGGTGCGCTCGTCGATGGTCGATCTCCTTGTTCGTGCCGCTCCGGTGATTCATTTCGTCACGGGCTTGACCGCGGGGTGTGATGTGGCCGATAGTAGGCTACTGAAGCGCTTAAGTAGACCGATCTAACCACATCCGTTTCGTGGGCACATCGTCCTACCGGCGCCCGGTGATCGATCAGTTCAGTGCAACCGCGACGAAGGAAGAAATGATGAAGCTCGGCGTCTACAACGCGATCCTTCACGACAAGAGCCTGCCCGAGGCCCTGGAGATCATCGCGTCCCTCGGTCTGGAGGGCATCGAGATCAACTCGGGCGGATTCCTGCCTCCCGTCCACATCCCGGTGGCCGATCTGCTGTCCGGCAGAGTCGCTCCCGCCGAGTACCTCGCCGTGTTCGAGGGAACGGGCGTGTCGATCGCCGGCCTGAACTGCAACGGCAACCCGCTGCATCCCGATCCCGAGGTCGGTCCGGAAGACGCCGACGACCTGCGTAACTCCATCAAGGTCGCCGGACTGCTCGGCATCGACCGGGTCGTCACCATGTCGGGTCTGCCCGCCGCACATGCCGGCGGTCAGTGGCCGGCCTGGCACGTCAATACCTGGGATTCGGGCTACCTCGATTCGCAGGACTACCAGTGGGACGAGGTCGCGGTCCCGTTCTGGACGGAGATCGACGCGCTCGCCCGGGAGAACGGCGTCAAGGTCGCCATCGAGATGCACCCCCAGAATCTCGTGTTCAACCCGCCGACGATGAAGCGCCTGGTCGACAAGATCGGTGCCACCAATGTCGGCGCCGAGATGGACCCGTCGCACCTGTTCTGGCAGGGTATCGACCCCGTCAAGGCGATCGAGTGGCTCGGCCCGCTCGTCTACCATGCGGCAGCGAAGGACACTCGCATCAACGAGAACTGCGAGATCTACGGAGTCCTCGACGATCGCTTCACGCGCATTCCCGCGGACCAGAATCCGACCGGGCTCGGCGGCAAGCACGTCGTCAACAAGTGGCCCGAGGACTCGGCGTGGGACTTCGTCGCCGTCGGCAACGGACACGACGTGGACTTCTGGAGTCGCTTCCTCACCGCCCTGTACAAGGTCGATCCCGACATGGCCGTCAACATCGAGCACGAGGACACCGCATACAGCGCACTCGAGGGACTGCAGATCGCAGCCGACACCCTCTTGGCGGCCAAGAAGTCGGCCGGAATCTGACGAAGGGGAGGGCGACGGTGACAATCGGCTGGGCGACATACCCGTACGACGGCCGCGTGGTGGTGGTGACCGGGGCCGGATCGGGCATCGGCCGGCAGATCGCCGTCGCATTCCTCGAGCAGGGCGCGACAGTCTGTCTGTTGGGGCGCTCGCCCGAGGCGCTCCACGACACGGTTGCGCGGTTCCCTGCCGACCGCAGCCTGGTGGTCCCGACCGATGTGACCGTGCAGGCCGAGGTCGACCGCGCTGTTCGGTCGATACTCGACCGTTTCGGCCGGATCGACGTCGTGGTGAACAATGCCGGGCTGAGCGAGCCGAGTGTCATCGACGAATTCGACCACCAGGCATGGGAACGAATGTGCTCGGTCAACCTCGACGGGTTCATCCATGTCGCACGCGCGACGGTGCCGGCACTGGAGACCACGGCCGGCAACCTGATCGCGATCTCGTCGGTTGCGGGACTCGGTGGCGACTGGGGCCAGTTCGCTTACAACGCAACCAAAGGCGGCGTCAACACCATGGTGCAGAGTCTGGCGTTGGACCTCGGTGGCCGGGGGATACGAGTCAATGCGATCGCCCCCGGTTTCATCGCAACCAAACAGACCCGGTCCCGACTCGACGACGTCGAGTTCTCGAACGCGTTGATGAACCGCGTGCCGATGGACCGCGCGGGTGTGCCGGAAGATGTTGCACGACTGGCGTTGTACCTCGCCAGCCCGGATGCGGGCTACATCACGGGCGCGATCATCCCCGTCGACGGCGGCATCACCGCGTCATCGGGGACTCCACGTCCCCTGCGGCCGATTCGGTACCAATAGCGGTCATACCACTCGGGGGTGCGACGAATGTTCACCGACTTGTCGCCCCCCGGTCGACGTGGCGCCGGTCTGCCGACATCGTCGCGGAGGACGCTGCGGATATGAGCGCACTGCGTCCGGTTCACGTCGTTCTCGCCGAGCAGGGATCGGTCTCCACCGAGCAGCAGGCAATGGCGTACGTGATGGAGGGATTGGTCCTCGTCAACGGATTGCCGGTGCAGAATCCGCGGCGGCTCGTCGGCCCCGACGATTCGGTCGCACTCGATCAGTACCTGCGCACCACAGTGTTCTGAGAACTACCGATCGCGCGCTTCGGCGAGTGCGGTGGTGCGCTGATCGATCCAGGTGCGCATGGACTCGACCTTCTCCCGCAGTGCGTCGGCGGTGAGGCTGCCACTGGTCGGGATGGACGCCGAGACGGTGTCGAGCAGTTCGAGGGCGCGGCCGCTGCCGTACATCTCTTCGTACAATTCCCAGTACGCGGCCTGGTAGCTCGCGTCGAACGCGTCGGAGGCCAGGAACCGTGTCTTCAGGGAGTTCCCCATTCCGGCCGACGACCTCGCCGGATCGTTGCCGGCACCCGGACCGCGTCCCATGCCGCCCATCGTGACGGCCTGGTCCGGCCCGGTGGTCGCGTCACTGTTCATGGCCAGGTTCAGGTCCCAGGAGATGACGGAGATCTTCTCGGTGTCCAGGTCGTACCAGAGGTAGTAGTTCTGACCGGGGCCGGACATGTCGTCGCCGTTGACGAGCAGGTTCTGCGTAGCCAGGTAGCGGGCGAAGGAGTCGACATCGACCCAGTCGCCGAGGTGGGCGTCGAATTCCTCGTCGCCGGCCGAGTCCAACCATTTCAGGAAGTTGATAATGGGCTGGACGTCGCCGGTGCCGGCGGCGTTGAGTTGCTTGAACTGGTCGGTGTAGTCGGCCTGATCGTCACCGACGTAGGTGAATCGGGAGTTGGCGTCTGCCTTGTACAGGTACCCGTCGGAGTCGAACAGCGAGTTCGCGTACGACTCGTCCGGGTGCTCGAGCACCAGACGCGTCGCGGTGGCGCTGTCCCCGATCGAGTACACGGTGTAGGCGTAGCGCTGCGACGGCTGCCCGGTCTCCGCGGTCAACGACAACGCCATCGCCTCGTTGAGGACCGGGGTGCCCGGTCGCACGGACAGTTCGGTCATGCCCTGGTATGCGCGGCCTTCGGCGTTCCTGTCGAAGCTGATCAGCAACGGCAGAGACGTCGGATCGTCCTCGGAGATCGCGGTCATCCCGCCCATGGCGGCCGCCGGATCGAATCCTTCGGGCAACTGCCCGTCCTGCGGCATCTCCATCCCCTCGGGTGGTTGCATTCCACCGGGCGGGCCGGCGCCGTCCCCGCGGAGGCCCATCAACGTCGAATTGCCTTTGAGCCTCACCTCGGCATCGGTGATGGTGGTGCCGTCGATGGTGATCGTGGCGTTCACCCACTTCTTCTCGCCGTTGTCCCGGTAGGCGGAGATCATCTCGTCGTACTCGGCGTCGGTGATGTCGATCGTCAACTCGTGACCGACGGTGCTGTCGAACAGATCAACGGTGCCGGTG
>NZ_JBHUSF010000335.1:0-9535 GCF_042673295.1 Rhodococcus sp. NPDC057014 | reverse complement strand
CGGTCCAACAAACCATCGAACGATTCCAACCACTCCGTGGTCTCATCCGGATCGATATCCGGCAGATACGACGCAACACCCTCACGGATGACGCGCACGCGTCCGTCGGAACCCGGGGTCGCACTGGGGTTGGAAGGTTGGGCCGCTCCGGCGCCGGGTGTGGCGGAATCCGGTTGAGACGCGGGTCCCTGGATCAGGTCTGACAACGTTGCTCCTCATTGTGGTGGGACGCGCGGTGTGGCGTCCTCTCCATGCGATCGCGGCCTTGTTAGGCCCGATCCATCTCCTTTATGAATATGGCGCGACCCTCATCTTTCCCCATTGCGGCGCGGTCGGCACACCGTGCTCGGGTTACTCTTCGGTAGCGTTTGCGCAGATCCGGGGCCGAATGTTGAATTTATCGATGTCGTCGAAAACATGGGGGAGACGAATGTGCACGTCGTCGCGTCGCTGGGGGCTGCTGAGTGCTGCCGCCGCAGCGATCGCCGGCGCCGGCATCATCGCCGGATGTGGCGGCGCGATCGAGGGAACCGCGCAGCAGAACGACTCCCAGGCGGCCGAGTACGCCGCCGAAGCGACGTCCTCATCGGTGGCCGCGTCGTCCTCGCAGAAGGCCGCGGCCGAGCGGGAGGCGCTCGTGGAGCAGTGCACGATGTTCGTGACCCGTGCCGGTGAGACGATCGACACCTACAACACGTTCATCGACGCCGCCAACGCCGAGGCCGCGGACACCGGCACGAAGGCGAGCGCCGCAGCGGCGGCACTCCGGTCGGCCGCGGACGGCGCGAACGCCGCCACACCCGCACTTCCCCCCGACCTGACCGGACTCCTCACCGATTACGCGAACAACTATCGCGAACTCGCCGCGGCCGTCGACAGCGGGCAGCGCGGAGACATTCTGAACACGCTCGCGAGCCGAGGAGACGAGCTCAGCGACTCGATTCGGGCAGCTTGCCCCACATCGTGACTCCCGCACCGTAGGCTCGGTCGATGACCACGCATCACTACATTCTCAGAAAAATTCGCGTGGTCGGCTTGCGCGAAAGCGTTCGAGCATGTTCGCTTTCACCTAATTGATCTTCATCCGGCAGGTGTTCGGGTATCCGAGCACCGTCAACAAAAGGAGGACCCCACCGTGGTCGCCGCGGCGGACGCCCAAAACTACGCTCAGAAACTCGGGATCACTGCCGACATGGCGGTACAGGAACTGGGCTGGGACGAGGACACCGACGACGACCTGCGTGCCGCGGTCGAGGACACCATCGGTGGAGAACTGCTGGACGAGGATTCCGACGAGGTCATCGACGTCGTGCTGCTGTGGTGGCGCGACGAAGACGGAGATCTCGTCGACGCCCTCATGGATGCCATCGGGCCCCTGGCCGACGACGGATTCGTGTGGGTCCTCACCCCCAAGACCGGCCAGCCCGGTCACGTGGAGCCCAGCGAGATCGCCGAGTCCGCACCCACAGCCGGTCTCACCCAGACGTCGGCGGCAAATCTCGGAGACTGGTCGGGAAGCCGTCTGGTTCAGCCGAAGTCGCGCCCCGCGAACAAGCGCTGAACAGTCTCACCTTTCCCGTTCACTCACCGAAGGAATCACGTCATGCCGCTCGACGTGGGCACCACCGCCCCCGATTTCACCCTCAAGGACCAGAACAACCAGGAGGTGACGCTTTCCGATTACCGCGGAAAGAAGAACGTCCTGCTCGTGTTCTACCCGCTCGCGTTCACCGGAACGTGCCAGGGTGAGCTCTGCAAGGTTCGCGACGAACTGCCGAAGTTCGAGAACGACGAGACGGCGATCCTCGCCCTCTCCGTCGGTGCGTCGCCGACCCACAAGATCTGGTCCGCCGAGCAGGGATACACGTTCCCGCTGCTCGCCGACTTCTGGCCGCACGGCGCGGTCGCGCAGCAGTACGGCGTCTTCAACGACAAGCTGGGCTTCGCGAACCGCGGCACCTTCGTCATCGACAAGGAAGGCATCATCCGGTTCGCCGAGATGAACGGGCCCGGAGAGGCCCGTGACCAGGGAGCTTGGGAGAAAGCGCTCGCCACGCTAGAGTCCTGATGCGCATCCGGCGAGGTTCTCGCCGGATGTTCGGGCGTGTAGCTCAGTGGTAGAGCTCTGGTTTTACACACCAGCGGTCGGGGGTTCGAAACCCTCCGCGCCCACCGTCAGGCAAGGCCCCGATCCGCGTTCGTGCGCGGGTCGGGGTTTTCTCGTTTCCCCACCCGTTAGGGGTCAGATGCCGTCTCGCGAGGCCGTCGAACCGCGCCGATCGAGTTCGGCCTCGAATTCGGCGATCCGGCTGGTGACGGTGCGCACCGTTCCGCAGCCGTAGTCGTTCGCGATCGACTCGCCGAGCAGTGCTCGCTGCTCGCCGAGCAGCGCGAGCAGTTCGTCGTCGCCGAGCTTCGTCACGTCGCGGGACACCCTTCGATCGTCCCAGGCGTAGTCGGCGATTCCAATGGCTCGCTGAAATTCCCACCGGACGCGCAGAACCCCGCCGGGCCACGTGGGTGTGTTGAGTCAGCACCGAAGATGTGAGCAGGGCGGGGCCGTGCGCCGCCCCTGAATGGGGGGAACGAGGCGGCAAATACCATGGTAGGCGCACGAAAGGGCGCTTGGCGAGTTCCTCAGGAGAGTTTCAGGTATCAGACATTCCGACCGGAACCTGTCCGTCCGGCCCTGGCGGCGTCTACCGGTTGCGCGTGCCCGGACCCACCGTGTCGTAGGCCTCCGCGAGGAGCGCGGCCAGGGTGTCGTCGAGCTGATCGTCGGAGGTGATCGTCAACCGGTGCGTGATCACCGTCTTCGTGGTGGGAAACGCCTCCCGCAACTGCGGGTGATGGACGCGGCGGCGCAGGTCGAGGGCGATCTCGAGCCGCGACGAATAGATGAACGCGGCAGCGAAGACGCGGGCACGAGCCCACGCGATCTCGGTCCGGTGGACGCGCTCGTCCACCTCGCCGCACGCCAGAACGAGGTCACGAAACTGCAGCAGGCGCTCGGTGGCGTCCGGATCCTTGCCCGCCAGGTACTCGTCGATCGCGGCACTCATGGGACGCTCCTTTACATCGCCTGCAACGTTAGTTGATACAAATAGCGGCGTGCATCGAACCTCCCGTCCCACCACCGCGCGCGCCGCAGGCCTGCTTCTCGGCTTCGCCGCCGACCGCGCGTTCGCCGACCCCGCCCGATGGCATCCCGTGGCCGGATTCGGCCGCACCGCAATGGCATTGGAGAAGGCGACGTACCGCGACTCTCGGTCGGCCGGAATCGTGCACGTCGCCGTTCTGGTCGGTGGAGCGGCCGGTCTGGGGGTGGCCGCGGCCCGGGCGGCGCGGCGCGGGGGATGGGCCGGGGAGGCGGCCGCGACCGGCGTCGCAGCGTGGGCGGTGCTCGGCGGAACGTCCCTGGGACGGACCGGGTCGAGCATGGCCGCGTACCTCGCGGCGGACGACCTCGCGTCCGCCCGCGCCCTGCTGCCGTCGCTGTGCGGTCGCGACCCCAGCGTGCTCGGCGTCGACGGGCTCACCCGGGCGACGCTGGAGTCGGTGGCCGAGAATACGTCCGATTCCGCGGTCGGCGCGTTCCTGTGGGGCGCGGTGGCCGGCATCCCCGGACTGTTCGCCTACCGGGCGTCCAACACCCTGGACGCGATGGTCGGCTACCGCTCGCCGAAGTACTGCAACTTCGGCTGGGCCGCGGCGCGATGGGACGACCTCCTCAACCTGCTGCCCGCCCGACTCACGGGTGCGCTGACCGTCCTCGCCGCGCCGGTGGCCGGTGGGTCGCCGACGGAGGCGTGGGAGGCCTGGCGGCGCGACGCGTCCCAGCACCCCAGCCCCAACGCCGGTGTCGCGGAGGCCGGCGCGGCGGGCGCTCTCGGCATCTCGCTGGGCGGGCGCACCGAATACGCGCACGGCGTCGAGATGCGACCCGTGCTCGGATCCGGGCCGTCACCCCGGCCCGTCGACCTCGACCGCGCGGTGCGACTGTCGACCGCGGTCCAGGGTGGTGGGGCGCTGGTGTCAGCGGCCCTTGCCGTAGCGGTCGGCCAGTTTCGCTTCCGCCGCCGTCCTCGGCGCTGATTCCACCGGCGTGCTCCGGGTGAACGGCTTCTTCCGGGCCACGGGGGCGGGGGCGGCGTCGTCGGACGCTTTCGCGGACTTCTCCTTGCGGCGTTCACGCCACTCCGCGCGAATGAAGTAGGCCAGGCCGAGCGGCGCCATGATGCCGAACGCCAGCCACTGCAAGCCGTACGACAGGTACGGGCCCGCATCGAGTTGCGGGAGCGGAATGGTGCCGAGGCCGCCCGGCTGATCGGGTTCGAGTTGCACGTACGCGTCGATCAGATCCGTGCCGATGAAACCGCCGATCTGGCCCGCGTCGATGTAGTAGACCTGCCGGAGCCCGTTCTCGTCGATCGGTTCCTTGCCTGCGATGGTGCCCTCGGACTTGCGGACGCGACCGTCGAGCGTCACCGGCCCGGCCGGCGGCGGATCCACCGGCGGCGCCTCGGTGCCCTGGATCGGGCGGACGTAGCCCCGGTTGACCAGGATGGTGCGACCGTCGGTCAGCTGCAGCGGAGTCAGGACCTCGTACGCGGGCTGCGATTCGATGGACCGCAACCGGACCAGCAGATCACTGTTCTGCACGTACGACCCGGTCGCAGTGACGCGGCGCCACTCGTCGTCCGGATTCGCCGCGGCGCCGGACAGCAGAGTCTCCAGCGGGACTGGGTCGGCGTCGACCGAGTCGGCAATCAGCTGGTTCCGGTGCTCCGTGGACGTGTTCTTACCGAGCTGCCACGGCGCGAGCACGTAGAAACACATGAAGGCGAATCCGGCGACCACCACGGCCAACACCAACCAGCCGGGTCGCAACAGAAATCTCAGCCTTCGCACGCCTCCACGGTAGCCGCTCGCAGGTCGGGCCCCTGATCGTGGGTTACCGGCTGCGCACCCAGTCGAGCAGCCCGGGCACCGCGGCCTCGATCTGGAGGCGGACCCGTTCGAAGTCCTCGAGGTCCCCGTAGAACGGGTCGGGCACGGACGCCGTGTCCGCGTCCGGGTCGAAACTGCGCAGCAGCCGGCGGCGCTCGTCGGGCACGCCCATGTGGGCAAGCTCACGGTCGTGGTTGGCCGCGAGAGCGACCACCAGGTCGGCGCCGAGGTGGAACGGGCCGACCTCCGCGGCCGTGTGGCCCGTCGGATAGCCGTTCAGCTTCAGGGTCTCGTTGGTGCGGATGTCGGCCTCACGGCCCACGTGCCAGCCGTGCGTGCCTGCGCTGCTCACCATCACCCGGTGATCGAGGGCTTCGCGCCGGAGGTGCTCGGCGAAGATCTTCTCGGCCATGGGGGAGCGGCAGATGTTGCCGGTGCACACGAACGTCACGTGCAGCGGAGTCTCAGGCCGCATCGTCGAGCAACTTCCCCAGGTCGGCGACGCTCTGCGCCCGCGTGTGCGCGCGCTCGGCCTCGGCGGGAAATCCGTAACCCCACTCGACGAACACCGCGGGGATACCCCAGTGCGCGGCGCCGAGGACGTCGTGGTCGCGGTCGCCGATCATCAGGACGTCGGCGGTGGCGCCCTCGGTGGCGGTGACTCCGAGGTTCCGCAGCGAATGGGCGATCACGTCGGACTTGGCGCGGCGACTGCCGTCGTCACTGGCGCCGCCGATGAACTCGAAGTAGTGCGCGAGTTCGAAGTGCTCGAGGATGCGGATCGCGAACCGCTCGGACTTCGACGTGGCGACGGCGAGCCTCCGGCCGCTGTCGCGGGCGGCGACGAGCACCTTCTCGATGCCGTCGAAGACGGCGTTCTCCGACCACCCCACGCGGTCGTAGCGTTCGAAGTAGGCGGCGATCGCCTGCTGCACGAGATCCTCGGCCAATCCCATCGACCGGAACGTGTCGATCATCGGCGGGCCGATGACGGCGTCGATCATCTCGTCGGTCGGTTCCGGCTGACCGATCGCCGCGAGCGCGTGGCGGAAGCCGGCGTGAATGCCGGGCGCGGAGTCGGTGAGCGTGCCGTCGAGGTCGAACAACACGATCGGCGCAGACAGGGCAGAAGAGGCGGTGGACGCGGAGGTGGAGAGAGATGTCACCGGACCATTGTCCCTTAGGCTCGACAATCGTGGACATTCGCGCCGGTAGCCGGGAAAGCCTTCGTCACCACGGAGACGTGGATGCGGGGCCAGGACTCCTCGATTTCGCCGTCAACGTGCAGGGCGACGGGCCGCCGGACTGGCTGCGCCTCCGCCTCGCGGACGCGCTGGCGCACCTGGGCACGTACCCGACGGTCGCGGCCGATCTCGCGGCCCGGACCGCCGTGGCGTCCCGGCACGGCCGGACACCCGAGGAGGTGCTGCTGCTCGCCGGGGGCGCCGAGGGGTTCTCCCTGCTGCCGCGGCTCGGGATCCGGGAGGCGGCGCTGATCCATCCGTCGTTCACCGAACCCGAGTGGGCGCTGCGGGAGGCACAGGTGCCGGTCACGCAGGTGCTGCTCGACGACCCGTACGTCCTCGACTCGGCGACGGTCCCCGAAACGGCCGACCTGGTCGTGATCGGCAACCCGACCAACCCGACGTCGGTACTGCACCCCGCCGAGGCGATCCTGCGGTTGCGCCGACCGGGCCGGATCGTCGTCGTCGACGAGGCGTTCATGGACGCGGTCCCGGACGAGGACGAGTCGCTGGCCGGTCGCGCACTGCCGGACGTCCTGGTGCTGCGCAGTCTCACCAAGACGTGGGCGCTGGCCGGACTGCGCTGCGGGTACGCGCTCGGGGCTCCCGAGATCCTCGAACGACTGCAGGTGGGACGGGCGCACTGGCCGGTGGGCAGCCTGCAGGTGGAGGCGATCGCCGCGTGCAGCGAACTTCACGCCGTCGCCGCCGCCCGCGACCACGCCGTCGTGCTCGGTGAGTGGCGCGACGACATGATCCGGCGGCTGACCGGGATCGGCGTCGCCGTGCACCGGCCCGCGGTCGCGCCGTTCCTGCTGCTCCGCCTGCCGGACGGCGAACTGATGCGCAAGCACCTGCGCGAACGGGGCATCGCCGTACGCCGCTGCGACACGTTCCCCGGACTCGGACCCGACTTCCTCCGCGTCGCGGTGCGCCCCGCGGAACAGACCGCCGTGCTCGTCGACGCGATGAAGGAGATCCTGTGAACCCGGTGCGTCTCGCCGACGTGATCACCACCCTGGACGCGGCCTACCCGCCTTCCCTCGCCGAGTCGTGGGATTCCGTCGGCCTCGTGTGCGGCGACCCGGACGACGCGGTGGCGACGGTCACGGTCGCGGTCGATCCGACCGCCGCGGTGGTCGACGAGGCGATCGCCGGCGGCGCCGACCTGCTCCTCGTCCACCACCCGCTGCTGCTCCGCGGAGTCGACACCGTCGGCGCCCACACCCCGAAGGGTGCGCTCGTCCACAAGCTGATCAGGGCCGGCTGTGCCCTGTTCACCGCGCACACCAACGCCGATTCCGCGGACCCCGGCGTCTCCGACGCACTGGCGGCGGCGCTCGGGCTGACCGTCACCGGGCCGATCGAGCCGCAACCCACCGAGAACCTCGACAAATGGGTGGTCCTCGTCCCCGCCGGTGACGCCGACACGGTGCGCCGCGCACTGTTCGACGCCGGCGCCGGACACATCGGCAACTACCGCGACTGCAGCTGGTCCGTCACCGGGCAGGGCCAGTTCCTGCCCACCGACGGCGCGAATCCGGCACTCGGCGCGGTCGGCGCACTCGAACGGGTCGAGGAGAGCCGGGTGGAGGTGATCGCGCCGCGCCGCCTCCGGCCGACGGTGCTCGCCGCGATGCGCGCCGCCCACCCGTACGAGGAGGTCGCGTTCGACGTGTTCGAGACGGCGACGTTCCCCGGCCCCCGCGGACTCGGACGCGTCGGCGAGCTACCCGAACCGCTGACGCTGCGCGAGTTCACCGACCGGGTCGCCGGTGCGCTGCCCGCCACCACGTGGGGTGTGCGGGCCGCGGGCGACCCCGACGCCACGGTCCGCACCGTCGCCGTGTGCGGTGGCTCGGGCGACTCGTTCCTCGACGACGTCACACGCCTCGGCGTGGACGCGTACGTGACCGCCGACCTGCGGCACCACCCCGCCGACGAGCACCTGCGCGCCGGAGGTCCGGCCCTGATCGACGTCGCACACTGGGCGAGCGAGCAACCGTGGTGCGAACAAGCGAAGGGCGTGCTCGACGCCGCGTTCGCGCACACACCCCGGTGGCAGGTGCGGGTGTCCGCGGTGCGCACCGATCCGTGGTCGGTCAGCGCGCCGTCGTCGTAGCGCCGTCGGCGAAACCCGTGATGCGCCGGGGTACGGTTGACACCCAGCAATCTGCCGCAGAAGAACCCGTCACAGAAGACAGCAGGAGTTACCACGCGTGAACGTCGAACCACAGGTGCAGTCCAAGCTTCTCGACCTCGCCGGCGTCGATGCGGAGCTGTCGCGGATCGCCCACCGACGCACCGCGCTCCCGGAGCGTCAGGAAGTCGAGCGGCTCGAGGCGGAGCGCGTCACCCGTAAGGACGCGGCCGTGGCCGTGGAGATCATCCTCGACGACCTCGACCGCGACATCCGCAAGCTCGAAGGCGAGGTCGACGCCGTCCGCCAGCGTGAGGACCGCGACCGCAAGCTCCTCGAGAGCGGAACGGTCGGATCGAAGCAGCTCACCGAACTCGAACACGAACTCGGCAGCCTCGTCCGCCGTCAGGGACTGCTCGAGGACGAACTGCTCGAGGTGATGGAACGGCGCGAGGCGTCGCAGTCCGACCACGACCACGCCGGTGCGCAGCTGTCGCAGATCGAGGAAGACCTCATCGACGCGTCCCGCCGCCGCGACGACGCCGTCGCCGACCTGGACGCCGCGGAGCAGCGCTGCACCCGGGACCGCGCGGCGCTCGCCGACCAGTTCCCCGCCGACCTGATCACCGTCTACGAGAAGCAGCGCAGCCAGAACGGCGTCGGCGCGGCACTGCTGCAGGCCCGCCGCTGCGGTGCATGCCGTATCGAACTCGACCGCGGCGAGATCTCCCGCATCACCGGCACCGCACCCGACGTCGTCGTGCGCTGCTCCGAATGCGGCGCGATCCTGGTGCGCACCAAGGAGTCGGGTCTGTGAGTGCCGGTCGCGTCGTCGTCGAGGCCGACGGTGGATCGCGCGGCAATCCCGGACCCGCGGGCTACGGCACCGTGGTGTTCGCGGCCGACGACGGCGCCGTCCTCGCCGAACGCAAGGAAAGCCTCGGCATCGTCACGAACAACGTCGCCGAATACCGGGGGCTGATCGCCGGGCTCGAGGCCGCCGCCGAACTCGGCGCGTCCGCGGTGGACGTGCGGATGGACTCCAAACTGGTCGTCGAGCAGATGTCCGGGCGCTGGAAGGTCAAACACCCGGACATGATTCCGCTGCAGCGCCGGGCGTCGGAACTCGCCCGGCAGTTCGATTCCGTGACGTACACCTGGCTTCCGCGGGCCGAGACCGCGCACGCCGACCGCCTCGCCC
>NZ_JBHUSF010000334.1:0-9558 GCF_042673295.1 Rhodococcus sp. NPDC057014 | reverse complement strand
GGCAATTGCCTGCGCGGCTGACCAATATCCGGGAATCTATCCCACCGGGTCGGCCAGCCGCGTGCGGGACCGGCTGAACTCGAACCCGCGGAACCCCTCCTCCGCGACGTCCGCGCAGATCCGCCCGTACGCGCCGAAGCCCCCGAGGTACGGCATGAACACGCGGGGTTTGCCCGGAATGTTGGCGCCCATGTACCAGGAGTTCGCCAGCGGGAACAGGGTCTGCGCGGCAAGCTCGCGGCAGTGCTCCACCCACTGCTCGGTGGCCGGGACCGACGCCTCGACCGCGTCGTAGTCCTTCTCCCACAGGTGCTCGATGCAGTCAGCGATCCAGTCGACGTGCTGCTCGGCGCCGAGCACCATGTTCGCCAGCACCGACGGGCTGCCCGGCCCCGTCACGACGAACAGGTTCGGGAATCCCGGAACACCCAGACCCAGATAGGTTTTCGGACCCTCACTCCAGTACTCGGCCAGGGACACGCCGCCCCGGCCGACGATCCGCATGCGGTCGAGGGCCCCGGTCATGGCGTCGAATCCGGTGGCGAACACCAGCGTGTCGAGGCCGTAGTCGGCGTCGGCGGTGGTGATCCCCGACGGCGTGATCGACTCGATCGGCGCCGCCTTCAGGTCCACCAGAGTGACGTTCGGCCGGTTGTACGTTTCGAAATAGTGGGTGTCGGTGACGATCCGCTTGGTCCCGATGGGGTGATCGTTCGGGATCAGCTTGTCCGCGACCGCGGGATCGTCGACGAGGCGGCGGATCTTCTCCTCCGCGAACTCCCGCGCGGTCGCGTTCGCGGCCTCGGTCTTCGTCTGGTCCGGAAAGGTTTTCGCGAACAGCACCCCGCCGAGTTTCCATCGCGTCTCGTAGGCGTCGCGGCGCTCCTCCTCGGACACCTCCAGCGCCGACTTCGGGTGCGCGTTGTACGGCGACCCGCCGCCGCTCTCCCGCGACAGCCGCCTGCGCTCGTCGTATTCCGCCTTGATCGCGCGCCGCATCTCGTCGTCCCACATCTCGTTGCCCGCGGGGACGCTGTAATTGGCGCTGCGCTGGAACACGTACAGGTGGTCCGCCTGCTCGGCGATAACGGGAATCGACTGGATGCCCGAAGAACCGGTGCCGATGATCCCCACCCGGCGGCCGGTGAAATCGACGCCCTCGTGCGGCCAATGACCGGTGTGATGCGTGTCGCCCGTGAAGGATTCGCGCCCCGGGATGTTCGGCATGTTCGCGGTGGACAGCGCCCCGGTCGCGAAGATGCAGTACCGGGCGGACAGGACGTCGCCGCGGTCGGTGCGCACCTCCCACCGCAGCGTGTCCTCGTCCAGTTCCGCGGACGTCACACGGGTGCCGAACAGGAAACGGTCGCGGAGGTCGAACCGGTCCGCGACGTGATCGATGTACGCCAGGATCTCCGGCTGGGTGGCGTACTTCTCGCTCCAGTCCCACTCCTGCTCGAGTTCCCGCGAAAACGAGTACGAGTAGTCGACGCTTTCCACGTCGCACCGGGCGCCGGGATAGCGGTTCCAGAACCAGGTTCCGCCGACGCCGTCCGCGGCCTCGACACCCTGGACCGTCAGACCCATACTCCGCAGTTTGTGGACGGCGTACAGACCCGCGAATCCCGCACCGACGACGACAGCGTCCACGTCGCCGATCCGATTCGCCCGAGCATCAACTTCGGTGCGTGCACTCACGGGCGCGCTCCTCTCCCATTCGACAGACACATTTCGGCAGCAAAGGCCTGTCTGGGACGGTAGGTCGGAGCACCCGGGCAGCTACAGGTTCGTTCCCGGTGAGCGGTCGGGAGCGGCTAACTCGATACGACGGGAGCCACATCGGGGTCGATCACGTCCGCGAGGTCGTCCCACGGCACGGTGACGGTGACGAGCCCGATGGCGTGCGGCCCCACCTGGTAGTCGTTGAAGTGGATTTCCATGCCCGCCGGGGTGGCCAGCCAGTTGGCGAAGTTCGCCTCGGTCGGCTCGATGCCCGATCGATCGAAGTCCGGTCCGGCGACCGTCTCGGGGAGCAAGCGCGCGGAACTGTCCGACAGGGCCTGCAGGCCGGCGGGCAGGTCGGGGAACAGGTCGCCGAGCGTGATCGGCGCGGCCGTATCGGCATTCACCACCACCGTCGCGACGATCGGGGTGGGATGCGCCCCGGGCGGATCGGCGTTCCAGGACGTCACCAGCAGCCCGCTGATCACGTGCTCACCGATGTGCGCCACGCTGTGTTCCTGGCTGCTCAGAGTGAACGCGTCGGTGCCCCAGCCGTCGATCTGGTCCTGGAGCGCGGCGCGCATCGATTCGTTGAACTCGGCCGCGACCGCCGGGTCGCCGCCCTCGACCTGCGGGATGAGCACGTCGTAGCCGACACGGCCGGTGGAACCGGTGACCTGCAGTTCGGACTCCGTGTAGGGCACCCCCGCGGGCGTCGCCGGTCCGGTCGCCGGGTCGGTGGTGGACGGTCCCGCGTCGGACGCGGTCGACGGCTCGCTCACCGCCGTTCCGGACCGGTCGGAGCAGGCGGCGGGCGCGAGGAGCACGGCGCCGCCGAGCAGTGACACCAGAATCGATCTCCGGAAGCCTCTCATCAGGCATCTCTACCACGTCCGATGCCCGCTCACCTACCGATCGGGTCGACGACGGTGTGCAGCAGGTCGACGAAACGCTGTGCGGTGGATGCGTCGTAGAGGTCGGCGGAATACACCAGTTCGGCGTCGATTCCGACGGGCGTCCCGTCGACGTCGTGACGTTCGGTGAAGTGGAAGTGCAGATCGCACTTGGCGATGTCGAGCGGACGCGGAGTGACCTCGAAGTCGAGCCCGGACACGTTCAGGGAGGCGGGAGCGAAGTTGTTCAGCGACAGCGCAACCTGGAACAGCGGATGCAGGGACGGCGAGCGGGGCGCGTCGAGTACCTGCACGAGTCGTTCGAACTGCACATCGGCGTTCGCGAGAGCGCGAAGCTCCACGCCGCGGGATCCCTCGACGGTGTCGCACAGCGTCATGCTCGGGTCGACCCGGGTACGCAGAACCAGTGTGTTGACGAACATGCCCACCACGTCGTCGAGCGCCGGGTCTCCCCGACCCGCGATCGGAGTGCCGATCGCGATGTCGGGATCTCCGCTGAGGCGGGCGAGCAGCATCGCCACCGCCGCCCTGAGCGCCGTGAACAGGCTGGCGTGGTGCTCGTGCGCGGTGGCCAGCAGGCCTCGATGCGCATGCTCGTCGAGAGAGAACGGAAGCCGCCCCGCCCGGTAGGTCCATCGCTCCGGCCGGGGGCGGTCGGTGGGCAGCGCAAGCTTCCCGCGCAACCCCGACAGTTCCTTCGCCCAGTGGGCGATCTGCCTCGACGCGACACTCGCCGGGTCGTCCTCGCGGCCCAGCAGCGCCCGCCGCCACACGGTGTAGTCCGCGTACGTCGCGGTCGGCGGCTCCCAGTCGGGCGCCCCGTCCGCGGACCGGGCACCGTAGGCGTCCGCGAGATCCCGTGCCAGCGGTGCGAGCGACCAGCCGTCCGCGGCGATGTGGTGGACGACGCACGACAGCAGGTGGTCGCGGTCGCCGAGCCGGAACAGCCGCGCGCGCAGCGGCGGATCCCGCCGCACGTCGAATCCGGCGGACAGCAGGCTCGACGTGCGGGCCTCCGCTTCCGCCGCGCCGGTCACCACCGGCCTGAGGTCGGGCATCGCGCCGGCCACGTCGAGCACGTGCTGGTACGGCCCCGACGGCGAGTCGGGGAACACTGTCCTCAGTGCACGGTGCCTGCCGAGGACGTCCGCCATCGCCGAGTGCAGGGCCTCGACGTCGAATTCGCCGCGCACGCGCACGGTGAAGGGGATGTTGTGGAGAGCGGGTTCCACGACGGTGCGGTCGATGAAGAATTGCGACGGGGACAGCGGCACGACGGCGGGCAGCGGTGTGGCACCCAGCGTCGGCCCGCGCTGCGGGCGGATGGCCGGCGACTGTGCACAGGCCTCGGCGATCCTCAGTGCCAGTGCAGCGACCGTCGGTGCGTCGAAGAGGTCGCGCACGCCCATGCCGGTGCCGAGTTCGGCGTTGATTCGCGCCACCACCCGGATCGCCGACAGCGAGTCGCCGCTGAGGTCGAAGAAGGAATCGTCGGCGCCGACCGCGTCCACACCGAGAACCTCGGCGAACACTCGCGCGACTCGACGCTCCGTCGGAGTCGAGGGGTCACGATGAGGCACCGAGTCCGAGCCGTACTCCGGCAGCGGCAGCGCTGCCCGGTCGAGTTTCCCCGTCGGTGTCAACGGGATCGACGTCAGGAGCATGATCGATTTCGGAACCATGTAGTCGGGCAGAAATCGTGCCAGCTGCGCTGTCAGCACGTCGCGATCGATCGAGAGGTCCGGCTCGGCCATGATGTAGGACACCAGGTTCGGGTTGCCTGCCGAGTTCCGGTGCAGCACCGTCGCCGCGAACGTGACGCCCGGTTGCGCGGTCAGTGTGGCGTCGATCTCGCCGAGCTCGACCCGGAATCCGCGGATCTTGATCTGGTCGTCCGCCCTGTCCAGGAACTCGAGCGTCCCGGTCGCCGTCCACCGGACCACGTCCCCGGTGCGGAACATCCGGGACCCTCGGCGGCCGAACGGGTCGGCGACGAACCGTGCCGCGGTCAGACCGTGGCGCCGGTGATAGCCACGCGCGAGTGCCGGCGTGGCGAGGTAGAGCTCGCCGACGGCGCCCGGCGGAAGCGGACGCAGGCGGTGATCCAGAACCACCGCGTCCACGCCGCGCATCAGGGAGCCGATCGTCATGCGCTCGTCCGCCGAGACCGGATCGGTGAGGGTGACACTGCACGTCGTCTCCGTCGGACCGTACGCGTTGCGCATGTCCTGCCTGCGGGCCCACTGCCGCACCAACTCCTGCGGGCACGCTTCCCCTCCGACCAGCACCAACTCCAGTTCGTTCGTCGCGCCGGGGTCGATCGCGGCCAGTGCGGACGGCGTCGTCAGGAGGTGCGTGACGTGTTCGTCGCGCAACAGTCGCGACAGCTCGTCACCGCCGAACACACCGGGCGGGGTCACGACGAGCGTCGCGCCGCCGATACCGGCCGCGAGTACCTCGACCAGCGCCGTGTCGAAACTCGGCGAGGCGAAGTGCAGGATCCGCGAGCGCGCGGACACCGCATACTTGTCCCGGATTTCCTGCGCCAGGTTGGCGAGACCCCGGTGGGTGACGACGACCCCCTTCGGGGTTCCGGTCGAGCCGGACGTGTAGATCAGATACGCGGGATGGTCCACGAGCAGAGGGCGCGTGCGTTCCACGACGGTCGGAACGTCGGAAGGGTCGCTCTGACAGAGTTTTTCGAGCTCGTCGACGTCGGCGTCCAGCCACGCGATGGCGCCGGGCAGCCGGGCACGCTCCGAGCGGACCGTCAGCCCGACCGTCGCACCGCAATCGCCGAGCGTGTACGCGATACGAGCGCGCGGATGCGAGGGATCGATCGGGACGTAGGCCGCACCGGTCTTCGCGACCGCCCACAGCGCCAGCACCGACTCGATCGACCGTGGGAGGGCGACCGCGACGGCGTCCTCGGGTCCGATGCCCCGAACCGCCAGAAGGCGCGCCAGCCGGATGGCGCGCCGGTCCAGGTCGCCGTAGGACAGTGTGCGTCCCCGGTCGGTGATCGCGATCGCCGCCCGATCGTTCGCGACGGTTCCCGTCAGGAGACGGTCGAGCGTGACGGGGTCCGTATCCGGAAGACCCCGCGCGGGAACGAATTCCGCGCGTTCCCCCGCGAAGAAGACGTCGAGATCGGCAACCCGCGCGTCCGACTCGGCCGATGCGGTGAAACGGTCGAGAAACGCGAGGAAACGCGTGTGGTGCCCGCCCAGTTCGGCGTCGTCGTACAGTGCCGGATTTCCCTCGAAATCGATGCGGGCGGCGCCTCCGTCGGACCCGGGATAGATGTTGACGGCGAGGTCCGCGACGGGACCGGTGGTGAGTACCCGGACCGTCGCCTGCACGGCGCCCAGCGTGATCTCCTTGGTGAACATCATGACGTTGACCACCGGCCCGAAATGCAGGAGTTCGCCCCCTCCCGAGGCGAGGTCCCGGCCGATGTCCTCGCGGCGGTAGCGTTGACGGCGCAGTGCCGCCGCCAAACACGCCTCGGCGGTGTCGACCGCACGACTCACGGTGGCAGAGCCGATTCCGTTCAGCCGCAACGGGATCACATTGGAGACCGAGCCGCCGGCGTGCCTGAGGCAGGCCGTCGTCCGCGCCGACACGGGCAGGGACAGGACCACGTCGTCGGCGCCGGTCATCCTGGCGAGATAGGACGCGAAGGCGGCCACGGTCACGGCCGTCGGATTCCGCACACCGCCGCTCGCAGGCGCGTGCCCCGTCGCTGTCCGGGCGTCGACCTCCGGTCGTGCTGCGCGGCCGCTCAGGCTGAGGACCGAAGCCGGCCCACTGCCCTGTTCGCGCCAAAAGTCGCGGTCGCGGGCGAACCGGGTGGAGGCGCGGTAGGTCGCGTCCTCCTGCACGAGACGTTCCGGTCCCTCGATCCGGCGGTCCGGGGGCTCTCTGCCCTCGACCGCGGCGACGTACAGTTCGGCCGTGCGGCTCATCAGCATCATCGCGGCGTACCCGTCCGACACGATGTGGTGAGCGCGGGAATACCAGTAGTAGTGATCGTCGCCCAGCCGCAGAATGTGCGAGACCAGGAGCGGGCCGTCGTACATGTCGGTGCGTGCGGTCCGGTCGTTCCGCATCCAGCGGTGCGCGGCGTCGACGGGATCCACCTCGCCGCGCAGGTCGGTGGCGGGCACAGAATCGTCGACGGTCGGATCCACGACCTGATGCGGCTGTCCGTCGACGTCCACCAGGCGCACCGATCCCCAGCCGAATTCGCGGTTCGCGCGACGGGTGGCGTCGCGGAGGGCACCCAGTTCGACCGGCCCGTTCAGCTCGACGTAGTGGGCGATGACGTACGGGACCTCCGGCGTGAGCTGTTGCGCGAACCAGATGGATCGCTGCGCTGCGATCAGCGGAAAGGCGCCGACGGTCGAGCGCGTCGGCTGCGTGAGCGGACGTTCCAGGACGGGCACGTGGGGCCGGACGGGCGTGGGCCTCTCCGGGCAGGCGCATGTCGCGCCGCCGGATGGCTGCGAATCGAAATCGAAGTTCATCGTCCCCCCCTCGGTCTGCGCTCTGCACTCCATCGCCCCACTCTGCACTCCATCGCCCCACCGCGCAGAGTTGTCGCTGATGGCGGATCGGCGACGGATACGGCACTACCGTCAGCGTGCACCACCCACAGGTGGTGCAACAGGGACCCCAGGGTGATCACTTCCTACCCTCGAAATAAAAGAGGTGCCCCAGCCGCCATCCGAGTAGCGTCGATCGGGTGACTATTCGCCTTGGATATCAGATGCCGAATTTCAGTTACTCCACCCCGGTCGCGGACCTGTTCCCGACCGTGATCGCACAGGCCCGTGAGGCCGAATCCGCGGGCTTCGACACCGCATTCGTCATGGATCACTTCTATCAGCTGCCGGGCCTCGGCGAGCCCGACGAACCGATGCTCGAGGCGTACACCGCGCTCGGCGCCCTCGCCACGGCCACCGAGAACATTCAGCTGTCCGCCCTCGTCACCGGCAACACGTACCGCAACCCGCCCATGCTCGCGAAGGCGGTGACCACCCTCGACGTCGCCAGCGGCGGACGCGCCGTCCTCGGGATCGGGGCCGGCTGGTTCGAACTCGAGCACCAGCAGTACGGCTACGAGTTCGGCACGTTCACCGACCGGTTCGAACGGCTCGACGAGGCGCTGCAGATCATCGCGCCGATGCTGCACGGGCAGCGCCCGACGTTCGACGGCAAGTGGTATCACGTCGAGAACGCGATCAACGAGCCGCGGATCCGCGACGACCTGCCGATCATGCTCGGTGGTGGCGGGGAGAAGAAGACGTTCGGTCTCGCCGCCCGGTTCGCCGATCACCTGAACATCATCTGCAACGCGAGCGAGTTGCCGCGCAAGCTCGAGGCCCTCGACGCACGGTGTTCGGAGATCGGCCGCGACCGGTCCACGCTGGAAACCAGCTATCTGGCCTTCGTCATCATCGACGAGGACGGCGACCGCGCCCGGCAACTCCAGCACGACTTCCTGCTCGCGCGGGGCGTCGACTTGTCGAAGGCGTCGGACGAGGAACGCGCCGCCGCCACCGACCGGCAGTTCTGCGGCGCCCCCGACGAGGTCGCCGAGCAGCTCAAGACCCGGGTCCTCGATCCGGGAATCGACGGCGTCGTCCTCAATCTCGTCGCCAACGGGCACGAACCCGGCATCGTCGAACTGACCGGCCGCACGTTGCGACCGCTCGTCGAGGCCTGACACCGGCCAGGAATACGCGCACTACCTCCGCGGTTGTATCCGGAGGTAGTGCGCGAGGCTAACCTCTCGCACCTCGGTGACGAAAGGTGAAGAAGCCCGTGAGTGCTGTTCTGTCGATTCTGGATCTGGCCTACATCCGCGAGGGCGACACGGCGCGGGACAGTTTCGACGCGAGCGTGAAACTGGCGCAACTCGCGGAAACCCGCGGGTACCGCCGCATCTGGTACGCCGAGCACCACAACATGCCGTCGATCGGCTCCTCGGCGACGAGTGTCCTCATCGCGCACGTCGCCGCCCACACCCAGAACATCCGGCTCGGCGCGGGCGGCATCATGCTGCCCAACCATGCGCCGCTGACGATCGCCGAGCAGTTCGGCACCCTCGCGACCCTGCACCCCGGCCGCATCGACCTCGGGCTCGGCCGCGCCCCCGGCAGCGACCAGAAGACGATGTACGCACTGCGCCGCGACGCGGCGTCCGCGGACCGGTTCCCGCAGGACGTCCTGGAACTGCAGGCGTACCTCAAAGGCGTGTCACGGGTGCCCGGCGTCGATGCGATCCCCGGCAAGGGCACCAACGTTCCCCTGTACATCCTCGGATCCTCGCTGTTCGGCGCGCAGCTCGCCGCAAAATTCGGCCTGCCCTACGCCAACGCGTCCCACTTCTCCCCCGACTCGCTCGTCGACGCCGTCACCCTGTACCGGGAGCGATTCGAACCGTCCGAGGAGCTGTCCGAGCCGTACGTGATCGCCGGCGTCAACGCCATCGCCGCCGACACCGCCGAGGACGCGCACCGGCAGTTCGAAGCCTCGCTGCGGCGACGGGTGGTGCAGATGGTCGGACGCGGTCGGACGTTCACACCCGAGGAGGTCGACCTCATCATGACGTCCCCCGCGGGTCAGCAGGTCGCGCAGATGGTGCGGTACTCAGCGGTCGGCACACCCACCGAGGTCAAGGCGTACCTCGACGAGTTCGCGGAGCACGCGCAGGCCGACGAGCTGATCGTCGCCTCCCACGCCGAGAACACCGAGTCCTGGCTGAAGACGTACGACCTGCTCGCCGACGTGTGGCGCTCCGCACCCGTGCGCGGTTAGCGAGTCTCTGGACTCGTCAACCCCGCCCCGGCGGGGCAGCCGCCCACGCGGGGACGATCACGCCACCCCGGTTCTTACCGGCCCGCACATACAGGTA
>NZ_JBHUSF010000333.1:0-9627 GCF_042673295.1 Rhodococcus sp. NPDC057014 | reverse complement strand
GGCCGAATTGATCTTCTTCGCGATGGCCGCGTCATTGGTCAGGATGATCCCCCCGCGGGGCCCGCCGAGCGTCTTGTGCGTCGTCGACGTCACCACGTGCGCGTGCGGCACCGGGGACGGGTGGAAACCGGTGGCCACGAGGCCGGCGAAGTGGGCCATGTCCACCATCAGGTACGCGCCGACCTCGTCCGCGATCTCCCGGAAGCGGGCGAAGTCCAACTGGCGCGGGTAGGCCGACCAGCCGGCGATGATCAGCTGCGGCCGGTGCTCGCGCGCGGCCTTCGCGACCTCGTCCATGTCGATGAGATAGTCCTTCTCGGACACCCCGTACGCGGCCACGTTGTAGAGCTTGCCGGAGAAGTTCAGCCGCATGCCGTGCGTGAGGTGGCCGCCGTCGGCGAGGGAGAGGCCGAGGATGGTGTCGCCCGGCTTGATCAGCGCGTGCATCACCGACGCGTTCGCGGTGGCGCCGGAATGCGGTTGCACGTTGGCGTATTCGGCGGCGAAGAGCGCCTTGACGCGGTCGATGGCGAGTTGCTCGATGGAGTCGACGTGCTCGCAGCCGCCGTAGTAGCGGCGCCCCGGGTACCCCTCCGCGTACTTGTTGGTCAGCACCGAACCCTGCGCCTGCATGACCGCGAGCGGCGCGTGGTTCTCCGACGCGATCATCTCCAGGCCGGTGCGCTGGCGTTCGAGTTCCCTGCCGATCAGCGCGGCGACGGCCGGGTCGAAATCCGCGAGGTCACGGCTGAGGACGCTCATGCGTTCGCTCCGTTCTTCTCGGCGTACTCGGCGGCGGTGAGGAGCTCGCCGGCCGCGGACGGCTGGACGGCGAACAGCCAGCCCTCCCCGTACGGGTCGGACGTCACCAGGCCGGGGTCGTCGACCGCGGCAGTGTTGATCAGGGTCACCCGGCCGCTCACCGGCGGGTACAGCTCGGAGACGGTCTTGGTGGACTCGACCTCGCCGCACGATTCACCGGCGACGATGGTCGTCCCGACCTCGGGCAGGCCGACGAAGACGAGTTCGCCGAGCGAGTTGACGGCGACGGACGTGATGCCGACGCGGACGGGCTCGTCGGGCAGCTCGGCGCCCGGTTCGATCAGGACCCATTCGTGGTCGTCGGTGTAGCTGCGGTCGTCGGGGAAGGCTGCTGAAGACATGGCGGTACCTTTTTCGGGGCCGAAGGGAGTGGGAGGGTTCAGGAACGGCGGTAGAACGGCGACGGGGTGACCACGAACGGTTCCTTCTTGCCGCGGATGTCGACGGTCAGCTCGGTGCCGGGCTCACGGAACGCGATGTCGACGAACGCCAGCGCGATCGGATGTCCCAGCGTCGGGGACAGGGCGCCGGACGTGATCGTGCCGACGGCCGCTCCGCCGGTCGCGTCGTGAACGGTGTATTCGGCGCGGGCGGCGCGGCGTCCGGTGCCTGCGAGACCGACGAGCACCCGCTGCGGGGCCTGCTCCGACAATGTCTGCAGGGCGTCGCGGCCGACGAACTCCTTGTTCAGCCGGACCACCTTGCCGAGGCCGGCCTCGTACGGGTTCGTGTCGAGCGTTAGCTCGTGCCCGTACAGCGCCATCCCGGCCTCGAGCCGCAGCGTGTCGCGGCAGGCGAGACCCGCGGGGACGCCGTCGCGCGCCGTGGTGGCGGCCAGCAGGGCGCGCCACAACGCCACGGACTGCGCGTTCGGCACGTACAGCTCGAAGCCGTCCTCGCCGGTGTAGCCGGTGCGGGCCAGGAGGACGTCGATGCCGGCGACGACCGCGCGGGTGACCGCGTAGTACTTCAGTTCCGCGACGGTCTCCACCTGCGGGGCGGGGACGAGGGACTGCACGATGTCCTGGGCCGCCGGTCCCTGCACGGCGATCAGCGCGGTCTCCGCGGACTGGTCGTCGACGTTCGCCGAGAAACCGTCGGCGCGCGCCGCCAGTTCGCGGTACACGGCCGGGGCGTTCGCAGCGTTCGCGACCACCAGGAAGTGCTCGTCGGCGAGCCGGTAGACGACGAGATCGTCGATCACGCCGCCGTCCGCGTTGCACAGGAGCGAGTACTTGGCCCGCCCGACACCGATCTTCGACAGCTCGCCGGCCAGCGCGTAGTCCAGCAGTGCGCCGGATTCCGTTCCGGTGACGGCGATCTCACCCATGTGCGAGAGGTCGAACAGTCCGGCGGACGTGCGGACGGCGTGGTGTTCGGCGAGTTCGCTGTCGTATTTCAGCGGCATCTGCCAGCCCGCGAAGTCGGTGAAATGCGCTCCGAGAGCGCCGTGCTCGCCCAGGAGCGGGGATGCGGGCGTGGTGGTGACGGTCATGCGAAGGCCTCCTCGAGGGCCGGGGAATCAATGTCGGTGGTGTTCTCGAAGGCCTCGGGCGCAGGGCAGGAGCACACGAGGTTGCGGTCGCCGTGCACGCCGTCGATGCGGCGCACTGGCGGCCAGTACTTGCCGGCCCGCAGCGACGCGACGGGGAAGGCGGCCAGGTGCCGCGGGTAGGGCAGATCCCAGTTGTCGGCGGTGACCTGATCCGCGGTGTGCGGGGCCTGACGCAGCGGGCTGCGTTCGAGCGGCCACACGCCCTCGCCGACCAGATCGATTTCGCCGCGGATCGAGATCATCGCCTCGATGAAGCGGTCGAGTTCGGCCAGATCCTCGGATTCGGTGGGCTCCACCATCAGGGTGCCGCTGACGGGGAACGACAGGGTGGGGGCGTGGAAACCGTAGTCGATCAACCGCTTCGCGACGTCCTCGGCGGTCACGCCGGTCGCCTTCGTGACTGGACGCAGGTCCAGGATGCATTCGTGCGCCACCAGACCCGAGGGCCCGGTGTACAGGACGGGGAAGTGCGCGTCGAGCGACTTCGCGACGTAGTTGGCGGCCAGCACCGCGGACTTGGTGGCCTCCGTCAGACCGTCCGGGCCCATCAGCGCGATGTACGCCCACGTGATCGGCAGGATGCCGGCGGAGCCGTAGTTGGCCGCCGACACCGGGGTGCCGAGCTGGTCTCCGCCGAGCGGGTTGCCGGGCAGGAACGGCGCCAGATGCTTGCGGACCGCGACCGGTCCGACACCGGGGCCGCCGCCGCCGTGCGGGATGCAGAACGTCTTGTGCAGGTTCAGGTGCGACACGTCGCCGCCGAACTTCCCCGGCTGGGCCAGGCCGACGAGCGCGTTGAGGTTGGCGCCGTCGACGTACACCTGGCCGCCGGCCTCGTGCACGAGATCGCACACCGTCCGCACGTCGTTCTCGTACACGCCGTGGGTGGACGGGTAGGTGAGCATGATCGCGGCGATCTTGTTTTCGTGCGCCGCGATCTTCGCGCGCAGGTCGCTCAGGTCGATGTTGCCGTTCTCCGCCGTCGCGACGACGACCACCCGCATGCCGGCGAGCACCGCGGATGCGGCGTTGGTGCCGTGCGCGGACTGCGGGATGAGGCAGATGTCGCGCCCGTGGTCGCCGCGGCTGTCGTGGTAGCCGTTGATGGCGAGCAGCCCGGCCAGTTCGCCCTGCGATCCGGCGTTGGGCTGCAACGACACCCGGTCGTATCCGGTGATCTCACCCAGCCACCGCTCGAGGCCGCGGATGAGCTGCAGGTAGCCGCTGGTCTGTTCGACCGGGGCGTACGGGTGGATGGACGCGAACCCGGGCCAGCTGATCGGCTCCATCTCCACCGCGGAGTTGAGCTTCATCGTGCACGAGCCGAGCGGGATCATGGTGCGGTCCAGCGCGAGGTCCTTGTCCGACAGGGCGCGCAGGAAGCGCAGCATCGCCGTCTCGGACCGGTGCTCGTGGAACACGGGGTGCTGTAGGTAGTTCGACGTGCGCAGCAGCGACTGCGGGAGCTGGGAGACCGTTCCGGCCTGGGCGCGGGCGCCGAACGCGGACAGGACGCGGTCCACGATCTCGTCGGTGGTGCACTCGTCGCAGGCGACCGCGACGTGGTCCGCGTCGACCAGCCTCAGGTTGATGCCGGCGCGGTCGGCACGGTCGACGACGTCGCGCGCTCCGGCCGGCACGTGCACCAGCACGGTGTCGAAGAAGCTGTCGTGGACCACCGAGTGTCCCGCCGTGCGGAGGCCGCCCGCGACGGACGTCGCGTGTCCGTGTACCCGAGTCGCGATGGCGCGCAAACCTTCCGGGCCGTGGTAGGCGGCGTACATGGCGGCGACGTTCGCGAGGAGCGCCTGCGCGGTGCAGATGTTGCTCGTCGCCTTGTCACGCCGGATGTGCTGTTCGCGGGTCTGCAGTGCCAGCCGGTAGGCGGTCTTCCCGTCGACGTCGACGGACACTCCGACGAGCCGGCCGGGGAGCATACGCTCGAGACCGCCGCGCAGCGCCATGTACCCGGCGTGCGGCCCGCCGAAGAACAGCGGCACACCGAAACGCTGGGCGGATCCCACCGCGATGTCGGCACCCTGCTCGCCGGGCGGCGTCAGCAGCGTCAGCGACAGCAGGTCGGCCGCGACCGTGGTCAGCGCGCCGCGCTCCTGGGCGGCGGCGATGAGCGGGGCCAGATCGCGCACGTGGCCGCTGGCGCCGGGCGCCTGGAACACGACGCCGAACAGGTCACCGTCCGGAAGTCCATCGGTCAGCTCGGCCACCTCGACGTCGATGCCCACCGACTTGGCCCGGCCGCACACCACCGCGAGGGTTTGCGGCAGACAGTCGGCGTCGACGACGACCCGGTTGGTCCCCGACTTCGCCTTGTTCGCGCGCCGCATCAGCAGCACCGCTTCCATCACCGCGGTGGCCTCGTCCAGCAGGGACGCACCGGCGAGGGGCAGCGCCGTCAGGTCTTCGATGACCGTCTGGAACGTCAGCAGCGCCTCGAGCCTGCCCTGGGAAATCTCCGGCTGATACGGCGTGTACGCGGTGTACCAGGCCGGCGACTCGAGCATGTTGCGGCGCAGAACTGCGGGCGTGATGGTGTCGTGGTAACCGAGGCCGATCATCTGGACGCGGGTCTCGTTGCGCTCCGACAGCGTGCGCAGGTCGGACAGCACCTGCTGCTCCGACCGTGCCACCGGCAGGTCCATGGCCTCCGAGCTGCGGATCTGATCAGGCACCGCGGCATCGACGAGCTGATCGAGCGTGTCGTAACCGAGGGCGCCGAGCATGCGCTGGGTGGCGGAAGCGTCGGGGCCGATGTGGCGTGACGGAAAATCGCTGGTGAGAGGCGCGCTGCGATGCGCGTGGCGGGATTCGACTGACACGAGGTGACTCCGGTTTCGTTGAGTCCGGACCGCACCGGACATCGACAAGGGGGCACCTCCCCGCTCTGTCCTGAAACCTGAGAGTTTGGGCGCACCGCATGCGCGGCGTGCTCTTCACCTTCGGTAAGTACCGGCCTGCGGCCGATTCTGTTCTCCAGAGTTGCCTCTACGCTGCGGTACTGGGGCCTGAGAGATTCCCGGGGAGGAAGTTGCTCCTACGGCGCCTCCGACAAGGAGGTTCTCCCGCTGCGCGTCAACGGCGTATTCAGTTGTGGTTGGCCAAACAGTACACAGGCGTGACGGGTTTGTCTCCCCAGGCTCCGTCCCGGTCGCCGAGCGGGCGACGATGTTGCCAAAACGCCTCGTCGTTTGGCATCCTTGAGTGATCCTCGCTCGGACGTGACCGCACACGCCGATCGGTGAGAGCCCAGACAGCCTCGAGTGCAACGGTTGTCGTCGTGTGCTCGCCCTCCCACTTACTGTTCCCCGGTGCCGCGCTGCCCGAGGGATTCGCAAACCGACCGGTTTCGTCCGGTCATAGGAGTTCCCTACATGACTGCGCACCCTGAGGGCCGCCGCCTGCTCCGCCTCGAAGTCCGCAACGCCCAGACCCCGGTCGAACGCAAACCGTCGTGGATGAAGGTGCAGATGCGGACCGGCCCCGAATACCGTGATCTCGCCGCCCTCGTCGAACGCGAGAGCCTGAACACCGTGTGTCAGGAAGCCGGATGTCCCAACATCTTCGAATGCTGGGAGGACCGTGAGGCCACGTTCCTCATCGGCGGTAGCCAATGCACCCGGCGGTGCGACTTCTGCCAGATCGACACCGGCCGTCCCGCGGCCCTCGACCGGGGAGAACCCCGGCGGGTCGCGGAATCGGTGCAGACCATGGGCCTCCGGTACGCCACCGTCACCGGCGTGGCGCGCGACGATCTGCCCGACGGCGGCGCCTGGCTGTACGCCGAGACGGTCCGGCAGATTCACGAACTGTGCCCGGGCACCGGGGTCGAACTGCTGATCCCGGATTTCAACGCCGACGCCGCACAGCTGCGCGAAGTGTTCGACACCCGCCCGGAGGTACTCGCGCACAATGTGGAGACCGTTCCCCGGATCTTCCGTCGCATCCGGCCTGCCTTCACCTACGAGCGTTCCCTCGACGTCATCACGCGGGCCAGGGAGGACGGCCTGATCACCAAGTCGAACCTGATCCTCGGGATGGGGGAGACCACGGACGAGGTGATCCAGGCACTCCGGGACCTGCATGCCGCCGGCTGCCAATTGGTCACGATCACCCAGTACCTGCGGCCCTCGGGCCGGCATCATCCGGTGGAGCGGTGGGCGAAACCGGAGGAGTTCGTGATGCTCGACGGGGTCGCCCGCGAGATCGGATTCCTCGGCGTTCTGTCCGGGCCGCTCGTGCGGTCGTCCTACCGGGCGGGCCGCCTGCACGCCGAAGCGGTCGCCGCGACCGCTGCACTCTGATGTCGATTCCCTTTCCGTTCCCTCAAGGAGTTCCCATGTCCCGATCTGCAGATGTCGTCATCCTCGGCGGCGGTTCCGGCGGCTATGCGGCCGCGATCCGTTCGGCCGAACTGGGCCGTTCGGTCATTCTCATCGAAGAGAACGAACTCGGCGGCACCTGCCTGCACCAGGGGTGCATTCCGACCAAAGCGCTGCTGCATTCCGCCGAGGTCGCCGACAATGCCCGCACCGCCTCGCGGTTCGGGGTCGACGTCACGTTCGGCGGGGTCGACCTCGAGAAGGTACTGAGCTACCGGAACAGCGTCGTGACCCGCCTGCACAAGGGCCTGCAGGGCCTCGTCGACTCCCACGGCATCACCGTCGTCAACGGTCGCGGACGGCTGGTCGGACCCAACGGTGTCGAGGTCGACGGCGAGCTGATCACCGGCGCCGCCGTCGTCCTGGCGACGGGCTCGTCCCCGAAGACGTTGCCGGGCATCAGCATCGGCGGCAGGGTCGTCACCAGCGAGCAGGCGCTCGTGCTGCCGACGGTCCCGAAGAAGGCGATCATCCTCGGCGGCGGCGTCATCGGAGTCGAATTCGCCAGTGTGTGGGCGTCGTTCGGCGCGTCGGTGACGATCGTCGAGGCGATGCCCAGGCTGGTGCCGAACGAAGACGAGGCGGTCTCCAAATACCTGGAGCGGGCGTTCCGTCGTCGCAAGATCGCCGCGAAGACCGGGGTGCGGGTCACCGAGGTGGCGCAGGACGACGACGCGGTGACCGTCACCCTCGATTCCGGCGACGTGCTCGACGCCGACGTCGTGCTGGTTGCGGTGGGCCGCGGTCCGAACACCGCCTCGATGGGGTACGAGGAGACCGGCGTGGTCCTCGACCGGGGATTCGTGGTCACCAGCGACCGGCTGCGCACCACCGTGCCGAACGTCTTCGCGGTCGGCGACATCGTGCCCGGCCTCCAGCTCGCGCACCGCGGCTTCCAGCAGGGCATCTTCGTGGCGGAGGAGATCGCCGGGCTCCGTCCGGACGTCATCGACGAGACCGGTATCCCCCGCGTCACCTACTCCCACCCCGAGGTCGCGTCGGTCGGGTTGACCGAGACCGCGGCGCGGGAGAAGTTCGGCGAGAACGTCCGGACGGTCGTCTACGACCTCGCCGGCAACGGCAAGAGCCAGATCCTCGGGACGTCGGGGGCGGTCAAACTCGTGGTGACGCCGGACGGCGTCGTGGTCGGTGTGCACATGGTCGGCGACCGCGTCGGCGAGCTGATCGGCGAGGCGCAGCTGCTGTACAACTTCGGGGTCGACTCCGCCCAGGCGGCGAAGTTCGTGCACGCCCACCCCACCCAGGGCGAGGCCCTCGGCGAGGCACTGCTGGCGGTGGCCGGCAAACCGCTGCATGTCCACGCCTAGGCCCTCCGGGCCCGTGAGTGGTTAGCGAGTCTCTGCACTCGTTAACCACTCACGGGTGGCGGAGCCGCCGGTCTTCTCGAATCGCAGTCTCGACACGGCGATTCCGGCGAGCAGGAAGGACACGGCGACGAGGATGTACAGCTGCGTCGGCGACCAGTCGCGGTCGAGGAGGGCGCCCGCGACGATCGGGGACGCGATGGCGCCGACGCGTCCGACGCCGATGCCCCAGCCGACTCCGGTGGCCCGGACGGCCGGGGAGTAGACCGACGGGGTGATCGCGTACAGCCCGGCGATGCAGCCGTTGGCGAAGACGCCGATGAGGGCGCCGAGCCCGAACGCGATGACGATGGATGCGGTGGCGGGAACGAAGACGACGAGAAGCGCCCCCGCGATCGCCAGGTACGCGATGAGCACCCGCTTCAGGGCGAACCGCGCCGACAGAGCGCCGAGCAGGGTGGCGCCGAAGATGCCGCCGAGGTTGAGGAGCACGCCGCCGGTGACGCCCTGGTTCGCGGACATGCCCGCCTCGACCAGCAGTTTCGGCGTCCAACTGGTGACGAAGTAGAAGCCGAACATCGCAGTGAAGAACGCGAACCACACCAGGAGGGTGCTGCGGCGTCGCTCCGGGGAGAGGAGCACGCGCACCGCGAATCCGGCGTCCGCAGCGGTGGCGGCGCGCGGTGCGGGCAGTTCGTCGAGGGGCGGCTGACCGGCCCGCCGCGCGAACGCGTTGATCCGGTCGAGGGTATTGGCCGGGCGACGCACGAGCAGAAAGTCGATCGATTCGGGGAGCCGCGCGTAGACGACGGGGATGATCACGGCCGTGCACAGGCCACCGAACAGGAACACCGAGCGCCACCCGAGCGAGTTCTGCAGCACGACGGCGATGATGCCGCCGAGGGTGGCGCCGACGGCGTACCCGGTGGAATTGAGGCTCACGGCCAGCCCGCGCCAGCGGTTCGACGCGTACTCACTGGCAATGACGTTGCTGCTGGCGAGGATTCCGCCGATTCCGACCCCGGTGAGCGCGCGGAGCAGACCGAGTTGCATCGCGTTCTGGCTGACAGCCGACAGCAACATGCCCGACGACGCCAGCGCCAGGCACAGCAGGATCATGGCGCGGCGACCGATGGTGTCTGCCCACGGCGCCAGGAACAGCGACCCCGCGGCCATACCGAACAGCCCGGCACTGAGCAGAAGGCCGACGACGGAGCCGGACAGTTCCCACTCCTGCGACACCGACTGCGCGGTGAACGCCATGACGAGGACGTCGAAGCCGTCGAGCACGTTGAGTAGACCGCAGATGGCGATGGCGCCCCATTGGTAGTGCGTCATCGGACTGCTGTCGATGCGTTCGCGTAGGTCGAATTGCATGCTCGGGACCTGCTCTTCCTCGGAGGTGGGCTGTGATGTGGCTCACGACCCACTTACCGTGGCGGACAGGTCACCCGTTTCCAAGTCCGATTCCGAATGTCGGAAGACGCCGCCCGTGAGTACCTGTTAACCGCGGGCGGTTAACAAGTAC